>CAZADC010000179.1:0-7417 GCA_964483755.1 uncultured Planctomycetaceae bacterium
GGAACCGCCCCGCATCGGCGTTGAAGGCGTAGCTGAGAAACGCCAGGTATCGCTGCATGGCCACCATCAACTCGTCCCGACCGTATGATCCGGCGGCGGTCCACTCCCGCGACGGCAGCGCCCAGAGCTTGACCGCGGCGATCAGCGCCCGGGCGTTGTCGTCCGTGCAGTATCCATGGTTCAGGTCCGGCGTGGACCGCGTGGCGTGCTGGAGGATCCCCGTGTCGTCGGTCAGGACGAACAGGTGCGTCAAGTTGATCGGCGGAAGCGGCTGAAGCCCCAGCGGCGGCAGCTCCGTCATGGTCGATTCCTCGTGCGTCCACTGACACGATCGGCCGGGGTCCGTCCCGACCGTAGCGAATTCTATGCCGCCCGCAGCCCGCAGTCCAGACATCCCGCGCGGCGCCCTTGAGAGGACACCTCGCTTCACGCGCAGGGGAAACGCTTTCTCATGTCGAGCGCGGCGGTCCGTCCAGGCCGCCGCGTGCTCGGGCGTCCGGCGCCGGGCCCGTCGTGCCGAAGCGCTCAACCGCATGATGCGACGCGGCGCCCTTGGAAGGACACCGCGCTTGATGCGGCCGGCGGCCGAAAAAGCCCGATTATTCGCGAAACGTTCTGCCGATAGCTGGTTAGAGACTACCGCCGCGTTCACAACCGACCGGTCGCGGCCAGCCGACAGGCCCGGCCGGTCCGTCGAAGCCCGTCGAGGCAGGATGCGTCCCATGAGCCACGAGCCGTCCGACAACCCGACGACGTTCAGCTTCGTCTGCACGATCGCCGACGCACCCCGCTCCGTCGAGCCCTTCCACGCGGAGCTGCTGCGGGCCGCGAGGGAGCTCGGCGAGCCGTTCGAGGTCGTCTACGTCAACGATGGCGCCCCCGACGAGCCGTCCGGCGTGCTGCGGCGCCTTGCGAGCGAGGATCGCACCCGCCTGGTCGAGCTGTCCCGCCGCTTCGGGCCCGATGCCGCCGCCGACGCCGGCGCCGACCATGCCTGCGGGAGGGCGATCGTCTTTGTTCGCGGCGAGCAGCCCCCCTCGGCCGACCTGCTGCGGGAGCTGGCCGCGCGGTGGCGCGAGGGATTCGAGATCGTCACGGCCGGGCCGCGGGAAGAACCCCCCTCCGCGTGCTCGTGCCTGCTGGACCGCCTCGACGGGCGTGGACCCGCCGAGCGTGCGGCCTTGCGCCTGCTCGACCGCCGCGTCGCCGAGGCAATGCACCAGGCCCGACTGCACGGAAGCGACGCCCGCGGGCTGCTCGAATGGATCGGCTTCCGCCGAACGTCCCTGGCCAGCGGCCGCAGCGCCGACCGCCCGACCGGGGCGTGTGCCCGCTGGAAGTCGGTCGCCCGTCCCGTCATCGGCCCGCTCTGGTCTGCCGCCCCCGCCGGGGCCGCCCTCGCCGTCCTGGCTGCGGCGTGGCTGGTCGTCTCGCTGGCGCTCTGGCCGTTCGGCTTCGCACCGGGCGCGGCCTGGACGCTCGCCGCGCTCGTCGTCGCCGTCATCGGCGGACAGCTCCTCCTGGCGTCGCTCGGGGGCTTCTGCCTGATCCGCGCGGTTCACCAGACGCGCCGCCGTCCGCTCTACGTCGTGCGCCAGACGCACGGATTCCCCGAGCCGGACGACGAGGACGCCGAAGCCGTCGCCGAGTCCGAATCCTCCGACCTGCCCCGCGAGCGATTCAGCGTCTTCACGTAGACGCACCGGAGGCGCGTTGATTCCCGCGCGGCCGGGGGATAGAGTGTGCCGGAACCGGCGCCTCACTCGCGGACAGCCCATGACGCGCACGCTCGCCATCACGTGCCTTTCTCTCCTCCCGGCCGTCGCCGGGTGCGGAACGCAGGGCGTTCTGCTCGGCGTCGAGGGCTCCTATCTCCTGACGGTGATGGACACGCTGGCCGTTCCCGGCGAGACCGTCGAGGCGGCGGGGCGACTCCAGCAGGGAGACCTCCTCCGCCCCAGCACCGGGTACGTCCTGCGCTTCCGCCGCGACGGGGAGCCCTGGAAGGCCGCACAGACAGACGCCGACGGAAAGGCGGCCGTGGGGTTCACGCCCCCCGAACCGGGCGATTACCGCATCGAGGTGAGCGTCGCACCGGTCGGCCCGTCGGAGCCGCCGCCCCCGCCGCGGACGCTCCTGATCGCCTGCCGTCCGCCCGACGAGCCGATGGCCGTCGTCGACCTGGACAGGACCGTCGTCGCCTCCGGCTTCGAAGAGGTGCTGCTGGGCGACCCGGCGCCGATGGACGGCTCGCAGAAGGTGCTGCGCCGCCTGGCGGACAACCGCACGATCATCTACCTCACGCACCGCCCGGAGTACTTCGGGCCCAAGAGCAAGGCCTGGCTCGACCGGCACGGATACCCGTCGGGCCCGGTGCTGCTGTCCACGCTGGGCGGGTTCCTCCAGGGCAGCGGCGAATTCAAGACCGCCGAGTTCCGCCGCCTGCGCGAGAAGTTCAGCCGCGTCGAGATCGGCATGGGCGACAAGTTCTCCGACGCACGGTCCTACCACGAAAGCGGCATGACCAGCGTGCTGATCATCCAGCCGTCCGCGGACATGGAGCCCGAGGAGCTGGAGGAGATGCTCGCCGACCTGGAGACGCTGCCGGAGGCGATCCACGTCGTCACCGACTGGGCCGAGGTCGGCGACGTTCTTTTCGCCGCCAAGGAGTACCCGCCGCGGCGGATGCTCGACCGCGTGACCGAGATGCTCACCCACGCCGTCGCGCGCCGCGAAGCCGCAGGGGGAGGTGACGGCGAATGACCACCCCGCCGCCGCGCCCCGCCCCCTGCGTCGTTTTCACCGTCTGCTGCGCGGCCGTCATGCTGTTCGCCGGCGGGTGCATCCCCAGTGAGCCCCTGCCCCCCGAGCGCATGGATCAGTACTGGTCGATCCCTGCGGACCCGACGGTGGGCGCCGAGTACTACAGGCCTCACGCAAACGGGACCGAGATCCCCAGCCGCTGGGTCATCCGCCAGCACCCCAGCGTGATCTGGTCGACGGTCAGCATCGTCCGCGCCACCGAGACACTCGATAAGGGCGCGACGGAGGTCCAGTTCGCCGTGAGCCCCGACCACGCCGACATCGTCATCGACCTGCTGAGCGAGACCCGCTCCATGCTCGAGTCGCTGCGGGACGTGCTGGACGCCGCGAACGTCGGCGAGGAGCGCTGGGCCGAGACGATCGCCGGCGTGCTGACCGACGTCGAGTACATCGTCCGCGGGGCGACCGTTCGCGAGGTCGAGGACATGCCCCGGCGGACCGAGCCGGCCGGTATCGCGGCCGGTCCGGTGCTGCGGATGATGACGATGGTCCTCGATCAGCAGTCCGGCGGCGCGCTGCTCGGGGACCTCGGCGAGGAGGACGTCGGACGCCTGCGAACCGTGCTGACGCAGGTCTCGCTGCGCCTGGGCTTCGCGGCGGCCGGGAAGCAGCAGCCCGACGGGCTCCGCGAGCAGCTCCTGGAACGGATGCGGGACAGCGAGGACTTCGCCGCGCTTCGCGACGACCTTCACGCCGCCCTCGCCGAGGCGGTCCGCGAGGCGCCCCCCGCCCCCGAGGGCGAGCAGCTCCGCAGCGTGGTGCTCGGCGCCCTTCGCGGGGCGCCCAAGGCGCTGGAGGCGCTCGAGGGACTCATCGCCCAGTGGGACCGCGTCGACCAGGTCGTGATGGAGCTCTATCGCGACGGCGACTCCCCGGTGCTCGCCGTCACGCTCAGCGTCCTGCCCGGAAGGGAGGTCCGCCCGGTCAAGCTGGCGTTCTACCAGCCGACGCTGGCGTTCCGCGGCACGTCCCGCATGGTGGTGATTCCCGATGTCGAGGGCACCGGTGCGACGGCGGTCCTGTTCCAGCCGGACGAAGACGGCGGCGTCGAGCTCCGCTTCGAGGGGATCGTCTACGCGCTCGCCCGCCTGTTCGCCTTTCCCCTCGCCGACGGGAAACTCCGCGAAATCCGCTACGCCGGCGGCGGGCAGGCGGACGGGGCGAGCATGACGAACGTCGCGCTGCTGATGGAAGCGACCGGCCGTCACCGCGATCCCCGGCGAATGCTCGTCTTCCAGGACACCCGCCGCAAGCGCCTCGTGCGCGGCGTGTTCGAGGTCCGGAGCGTCACCGAGCTCGAGCGACAGGTGGTCAACTACCTCACCCCCGACCGCCGCTACACCTTCGAGCGCAACGTCGCCGAGCACCCCCCGGCCGGAAGATAGCCCGTCACCCGTCGCCGTGATCGACCGGGTGATGCGGCGACTGCCCCCACTGCAGCTTGTCGGTAAGCGTGCGGAAGAACGTCCGCCCCGGATGCGGGATGATCTTCAGCGCCCCGGCCGCCCGGCGAACGACCACCGTGTCGCCGTCGCACAGTCCGCCGCTGAGCTGCCCGTCGACGATGGCGGCCGTGCCGGCGTTCACCCGGCGGGCGGTAATGCGGATCGCCACGTCCGCGCCGACCACGATCGGGCGCACCGACAGGCTGTGCGGCGCGATCGGCGTAATCGCCACCGCGTCGAGCGTCGGCTCGAGGATCGGCCCGCCCGCGGACATGTTGTACCCCGTCGAGCCGGTCGGCGTGGCGACGACCAGCCCGTCGCCGAGATACTGGGCGATCACCGTGTCGTTTCGCCGCACCAGCAGGTCGACCATCCGGAACGGGGCTCCCGCCGCGATGGCTACGTCGTTCGCCGCCGGCGACGAGAACGCGTGCTCCTCGCACCCGGCGACCTCCACGGCCAGCATCATCCGCTCGGTCGGGGCGATCCGTCCGGCGACGATGTCGTCGAAGTGCTTCTGGAGGTGCTCGACGTTGTACTCGGCGAGAAAGCCGAGCTTGCCCATGTTCACGCCGAGCATGGGCACGTCGAAATCGGCCATCACCCGCGCCGCCGACAGGAGCGTCCCGTCCCCGCCGAACACCACGCACAGGTCCGCCTCGTCCGCCCCGTCGTCGGCCGGACCGCGCGCCGGACCCACCGCGACGATCTCCGCGCGCTGCTCGAACCACGGGCGCAGCTCGCGGATCTGCTCCGGCACGCCGGGCTTGTCCATGTTGCCCAGCAGGACGATGCGCGGCTTGTTGGACATGGTCTCTCCCGGCGGGCGGCGGACGCCCGCTGGCGAATCAGGTCATCGTGCCCGTCTGCCCGCGCGAGCCGATGTACACGCTCTGACCGGTGGGGATTTTCAGGTCGGGGTCCACCTTGCGCGCCAGCTCGGCGGCGCTGTCGGCGTAGAGCGGCGAGATTTCCACCGCGGCCGCCACCTGCCCGTCGGCGTCGCGGGGGACCGTCACCCCCGCCTGCTCGAGCCAGTTCGCCGCACGGCGGACCTGGTCGTGCAGACTCGTGGTCAGCGAGTCCGGCCCGGAGGGGTTCTTGATCGGGCTGAATTCCTCGTCCCGCTCGGTCTCGAGAATCAGCGTCCGCTCGGCGAGCGGCAGCGCGTCGAAGACGAACATCTCCAGCTTGACCGCGTTGGGGGCCTCGGGCTTGACCGGCTCGCCGCTGTCGTCGACGTGCGGAACCTTCTTTTCCGCGCGGTGGAACGGCAGCTTGCATCGCCCGCCCTCGGTCAGCCGCTCGGCGAACGTCCGGGAGATCACGTGGATGGCGATGCTCCCGGCGCTGAACCGCAGACGCCCGTCGTCCAGCGTCTCCCGCGCCAGGTCCTCGGGCATGTCCGAGTACTCGATGACGGTGACGTTCCCGCCCACCCGGCACACGTTGCCGAGCTTCTCCATCGGGTCGCGCTTGGGGATCACTTTCGCGCTCATCTCGGCCCGTCGGAGGTCGTGATATCCGCAGAATCGCGGATCGATCGCGTGCACGAGCGGGTTGTCCACCTGGAAGTAGCTGATCAGCTCGACGCCCCGCGCGGCCATGTGATCGAGAGCGCCGCTCTTGCGGAGGGCGGTGAAGCTCCCGCCGTGTCCGTTCGGGCTCAGGGCGACGTGGGCCTTGTCGGCGAGGAAGATCTTCCCGTCGGTCCCGATCGCCGGCATGGCGCCCTGGACGAGGAAGAACACCTCGTCGGGCTCCATGCCGAAGTAGTTGTGCTGGCGGAAGAACGCCCGCGTGGCGACGTCGTTCGTCGGGGAGGTCATCACGTACAGCGGCACGGCTGCCCCGCCGCGCCGCCCCGCTGCGCGGACCTGCTCGCAGAAAACCTGGAACAGCGGCTTGTGCGCCACCGGCGTCGCCTCGAGGCAGCCTTTCGGACCCTCGTAGCCCAGGCGCGTGCCTTGTCCGCCGGCGACCACGAACGCGCCGATCTTCCCCTCGGTCAGCAGCGTCTCGCCGCGCTCGCTCGCCTCGGCCTCCTGCTGCCCGTCGGTCGGGCGGTACGGCACGAACGGGGCGGGCTCGATCGTGCCCGACGGGCGGGTCTCCGGCTCGTCGAGCACGTGCGATTCGATCAGCTCGTCGAGCTCCTCGAAATCGATGTCGCGGATCTGCTCGGCCAGCGCCTGCTGCTGGGGCTCGCTCAGCTCGTCCCAGAATCTCAGCAGGTGCTCCTGGCCGTGCTCGGCCAGCAGGCCGCGGAGTTGGTCTGCGTCGGACATCGCCGGTCTCCTGCGTCGCGGTTCGTTCTCGCGCCCCGTCGGCAGGCAGAACCTAGCCCCGCCGGGCGCCGTTGTCAACGACGCGCGAGACGAGCACCATCAGCCGGCCGCGATGCTGATCGCCATCGCCCGGAGCAGGTCGCCCACCGCGGCGTACTCGGCGCAGTACACGCCCCACGCGACCGCCGGGAGCATGTTCAGCCCCGGCAGGATCGCCGGCAGGCCCACCGGAAACAGGACCAGCCGGAATCTCATGCGGCGATCTTTGCCCGACGAGGCCGGATCGTCAAGGGCTCGGTGAAACGATTCTGTGGGCCTTGCGTCGTCAGGCGGCTATGATCCTCCATTGGCGATGGTTCCTGCATGTCCCAAGTACGCCTTGCGCGCGCGCCCTTCAATCTCCCGATATGCATGGTATCCCGACCGTCGTGCTGCATCATCCGTCTGCGACACAAAAAGCCGATACAAAGGATCAAATGCTGTCTTGTCCATCCGCCACTCTCCGCACAGCATACCTCGGCTAATCCACCTCCCCAATATAGCCTCATATACATATCCATTGAATGCGCGAACCACATTAAGGCATACCTGAGCCGCGATTTGGACCTCCTCGTATCCAATCTGCACACGATGGGGTCCCTGCCCCTTGACCCCCAACACACGTGCGTTCTCTCGTCCGAGCGTACCCCGGGAGTGTACACAAGCATGCCGCAGCTGTGCCAGTTTGTCAAACTGCTCGACGGCCACTGCTACTGAAGTCCCGTGTTTCCACTCTACACTCAAGAACTTCCTCGTTTGAGCCACCAACTCCTTGCTCGAACACAGACTGTGCGGTTTAGCCAGTTATGCGGCTGCGGATAG
>CAZADC010000180.1:0-7381 GCA_964483755.1 uncultured Planctomycetaceae bacterium
GTTGTGCGTCGTCATACTGTCGCCGGTGTAGAGCGTGGTCCAGCTCGGGCCGGTGACCGGAATCGGAGCGTAGAGCGGGTGTACGTCCAAGTCCAGAGCGTTGTGCCGGGCGAAGAGCTCGTGATCCAGGCCGTCGAATCCGACGACCAGCAGCTTGTCAGGCGATTCGGGCATGTCAGGTCCGTTCGTCAGGTCGCCGGCGGCGTTCGCCGCCGCCGGAAATATCCGAAGTACTTGCGTTTACGCGTCGGCGAGCCGTCACGGCGTCGTCGGATTGCGAGCGGGGTGCCGCGGCGCGGAGCGCCACTCTAGCGATCCCCCGACCGGCAGGCAAGCTCCGCGCGCGTGAGCGGTTGGGGGGTGGTCACATGGGGCTCCGTTCCCTTCGACAGGCTTAGGGCGCCGTGCCGCTGTACGCAACAGCGTGCGACGGCCTGGGGAAGACCGCCGCGGCGCCGCAACGGGCTCCGCTCGCGCCGTCGATATCGCGGCGGAAAGTGCGGTTTCATTTGTCCCTGCGCACGCGATATGATGGTGCGAACGGACGAAAGGCGCCCGCGAGCGCACACGCGATCGCAGACCACGAGGATGGCGACTTGGAACTCAGCATCGCGCTGGAGAATCCGCAGAAACAGCATTCGCTGTTCGGACCGGCCGACCGGCATCTGAAGATGATCCGCGACGCGCTCGACGTGCAGGTGTACGCGCGCAGCGGGCAGGTAAAGCTCACCGGGGCGGCGAAGAACGTCTCCCGCGCCGCGGCCGTGCTGGAGCGGCTTCAGCGGGCCGTCCGCCGCGACGAAAGCGTCACCTCCGACAGCGTCGCCGAGGCGATCAGCCAGGCCGCCGGGGACGCGCAGAAGGAGGCGTCGGAGGTATTGGACGTCTACGTGTCCGGGCAGCTCGTCCGGGCGCGAACGCCCGGCCAGAAGCGCTACATCGAGGCCATGCGGACAAAGGACATGGTCTTCTGCACCGGACCGGCCGGCACGGGCAAGACCTATCTCGCCGTCGCCGTGGCGGTCCACCTGCTCAAGCACCAGCAGGCGAAGCGGCTGATCCTGGTCCGCCCGGCCGTGGAGGCGGGCGAGAAGCTCGGCTTTCTTCCCGGCGACATGCAGGCGAAGGTGAACCCGTACCTCCGCCCGCTGTTCGACGCGCTGCACGATATGATGGAGTATGATCAGATCCGGCGGTTCATGGTGAACGACCTGATCGAGGTCATCCCGCTGGCCTTCATGCGGGGCCGGACGCTCAACGAGTCGGTGATCATCCTGGACGAGGCGCAGAATACGACGACCGCGCAGATGATGATGTTCCTGACGCGGATGGGACACGGCTCGAAAGTGATCGTGACGGGCGACGACAGCCAGATTGACCTGCCCGGCGACGTCCGCAGCGGGTTGCTGGACGCGCGCGACCGGCTGGCGGGCATCAAGGGCCTGTCGTTCATCCGCCTCGCGAAGGCGGACATCGTCCGGCACAACCTGGTGCAGTCGATCGTCGAGGCCTATGCGAAAGACGCCCAGGACGTCCCGCCGCCGCCCCCGTCCGACGAGCCGTAGAGAGCGACAAGTGCCGGGGCAATCCTGCCGATAGACACGTAAGCGCGGCGAAGCGGGCTGTTCCCGCCCGCCGCCAAGCAGCGACGACGCCCATGTGGCCGTTCAAACGAAAGAAGGTCAAGCAGCGGCGGCTGGAGATCCGCAAGGCGATTCGCCCCACCGGCGGGTCGCTCTGGCGGCGCTTCCGCCAGGCGGGCGGGCTGGAATCCGTGCTGCTGGCGGCGGCGTTCTGCGCCGGAGTAATCCTGATGGACGCCTGGCCGCCGTATCCGCGCAACCACCGCGTCGGCCAGTACCTGCCCCGCGACGTGTATGCGCGTGTCCCGTTCCAGGTCCTCAGCCAGGGCGAGCTGGAGAGCGAGCGACGCAAGATTCTCACCACCACGCCCCCCACGTTCCGGATCAACGAAGAGCTTCGCACGGAGATCGGCAACGCGCTGCGGGCGCTGCCGGGTCGCCTGGCGGCCGCGACACAACCCGCCGACCTGGACGAGGATCTGCGCGCCCGTCTCGGCGTGGACTCGGCCGACAAGCTCGACGCCTGGCGGGCGCTGTCCGAGCCGCAGGCGAGCGAAGCGTACGTCCGGCGCATCGACCGGATGCTCGCGGAGTTGCCGAACCTGGGTGTCGTCCGCCCCGAGGCGCTGGCGGCGCAGAGGCAGCAGCGCGATCCGAGCTTCGCGATCCTGCGGTACGGCGAGGACCGTTCCGTCGAGAGCATCGACGCGCTCGTCCCGCTCGACGAACCCCAGCGCCTGGAGCGGGCGGTGGACCAGCTCGCCGAGCGCTTCGCGCCGGCGATCCGCGGCGGCGTGCGGAGTACAGTGCTCGCAACCTTCCGCGACGGGGGCTCGCTGTACGTCTACGACGAGCAGGCGACCCGCCAGGACATCACCCGCCAGCTCGACAAGCTCGCCGCCAACCCGCCCGGGCGCTTCTACCAGCCGGGCGACCGCCTCGCCGAGCGCACCCGCCCGCTGGGGCGCGAGGGACCCCATGCCGGGCTGACGGCCAAGCAGCTCGCCGTCCTCGAAGCCGAGCACGAGGCGCACGTCGACTACCTGCGCGAGCGCGAGCCGCTGCGCATGTGGCTGCACGTGCTGGGGCGGGCGGGACTGATCCTGCTGATCGTCGCCACGCTGTGCGTCTACATCGCCCGCTACAAGCCCCGCGTGGTGCAGAACCACCTGCGGGGACTGGCCATCGCCGCCCTGCTGCTCCTGCTGCTCGGCGTCAACAAGGCGATCGTCCAGGCGACGGGCTGGAACCCGCACCTGGCCGTCTTCGCGGTCATCATGGGCGCGGTGATCCTCACCATCGCCTACGATCAGCGGTTCGCGTTCGCCGTGACGTTCATCCTCGCGGTGCTCGTCACGCTCCAGATGCGCGCGGACGTGCCGATGCTCATCGTCCTCGCGACCGGGCTGGGCGGCATGGTCTTCCAGCTCCAGGAGATCCGCACGCGGAGCAAGCTCATCGCCGCGTCCGCCGTCACGTCCGGCGTGCTGCTCGTCGCCGTCTGGTCGATGGCGCTGGCCGAGGGACGTCCCTGGCGCTTCGCACTGGTCGACAGCGCCTGGGCCGCCGGGGGAGCGCTGCTGGCCGGGTTCATCGCCCAGGGCATCCTGCCGGCGATCGAGCGGGTCTTCCGCGTGGTCACCAGCATGACGCTCCTGGAGTGGTGCGACGCCTCCAAGCCCCTGCTCAAGCGCCTGGCGATCGAGGCGCCCGGGACGTACAACCATTCCCTCCAGCTCGGCACGATGTGCGAAGCGGCCGCCGAGGCGATCGGGGCGCGGGGCCTGTTCGCCCGCGTCGGCGCGTACTATCACGACATCGGGAAGATCGCCAAGAGCCCCTACTTCATTGAGAACCAGTCGGATTCCCGCTCCCGCCACGCCAAGCTCTCGCCGGCCATGAGCCTGCTGGTGATCACCGGGCACGTCAAGGACGGGCTCGAAATGGCCCGCGAGTACGGGCTGCCGCCGGTTCTGCACGAGTTCATCGCCACGCACCACGGCACGACGCTGGTGGAGTACTTCTACCACGCCGCCGCCGAGCAGCGCAAGAGCGACACCGAGCGGGCCCCCGACGAGGTCGAGTTCCGCTACCCGGGACCGAAGCCCCGCAGCAGGGAGGCCGCCATCCTCATGCTGGCCGACGCGGCCGAGTCGTCCGTCCGCGCGATCAGCGAGCCCACGCCCAACCGCATCGAGACACAGGTCCACACCATGGTCAGCCGTCGTCTGACGGACGGGCAACTCGACAACTGCGACCTGACGTTGCGGGAAGTCCACGTCATCGAGCAGTCGCTGATCAAGAGCCTTTGCGGGTTCTACCACGCTCGGATATCCTACCCGTCGCGCCCGGGGCAGAAGCCCGCCCCCTCGGAGTCCGAGAAGGGCGAGCAGGACGCCGAAGATCGCAAGGCCCGCGAGGAAGGCGAGCGGCGCGACGAGGCCCGACGCGAGACGGCCGAACGGGTCTCCGAAGAGGCCTGAGACGGCGGACGAGGCTCCGCCCGCAACGGGTCGCGCCCCACCGGCAGCTTGCCCGTCGCCCGAAGCCCCGCGCAACCCGGATCGCCTTCTGCATCCGCTCCGCATACGATCGACGGTCACCGAATGGGAGACGCCCGCGACAACCCGTCCGATGAGGCCGGCGCGCGGTCCCGCGCCGACCGCGTCGTCCTGATACAGTGGGTCCAGCACATCCGCTGGGCGGCGCTGGTGGTGTGCCTGGTGGCGATGACGGTCCTGTCCAACGTCGTCGACCTCGGCCCGTCCGACGCCTACGCCGCCCGCGCGACGATCGCGGCACTGCTCGTGCTGCTGGCGATCGGGTGCTACAATGCCTTCTTCGTGCTCTACGCGCGCCGTCCGGCACGGATGGCCGACGCCGGACGCCGGCGGGCGGCCGCCGCGGGACAGGTCGTCTGCGACACCGTCGCCGCCCTGCTGCTGGTCCACCTGACCGGCGGCGTCGAGTCCGTCTTCGCGTTCCTGCTCATCCTGCCGCCCCTCGGCGCGGCCATGATGCTCGGGCGGACCGGGGGATACGTCGCCGCCGGCGCGGCGATCGCCGGGTTCCACGCCGTAGGCTGGGGCGAACTGGCCGGCTGGATCCGCCACGTGGACGTCCCGGGCGTCGGGCCTGCGACCCTCCACGCCGACGTCGGGCACGTCGCCGCGGTCACGGGCGGGCTGACGGTCGTCGCGGCCCTCGTGGCGGCCGCGACGGGCGCGATGTCAGACTTGCTGACGAAGCGCTCGCGCCAGCTCGATCGCGCCGCCGGCGAGGAAGGCGACGGCGTACGGACGTTCTTCCTCACCCGCGCCCGTCACGAGATGCGCGCCCCGCTTGCGGCGATCCACAGCATCCTCGAGGCGATCTCGCACCACTACAAGGGCCTCAACGAGGTGCAGGTCCGCATGGTCGAGCGGGCGATCCACCGCACCGAGGCGCTGATGTCGCTGCTGGACGACCTCCGCCGCTACAGCCGGCTGGACCGCGGCGACGACGGGCTGGAGATCGAGCGGCTCAGCCTCGACGAGCTGGTCGACCAGACGTGCGAGCTGTTCGCCGCGCAGGCCCGCCGGGCGGGCGTCGAGCTCACCTGCCGTACGCAGGCAGCGTGGATCGACGGCGACGGCGAGCTGCTCCGCGAGCTGCTGACGAACCTGACCGCCAACGCCCTGCAGTACACGCCCCGCGGCGGGCGGGCCCGCCTGGAGCTGAGCTGCGATGACCGCGCCGCCGTGCTGTCCGTCAGCGACACGGGGATCGGCATCTCCGCCGACGCCCTGCCGCACGTGTTCGACCAGTTCTACCGCGCCCCGGAGGCCAAGGAGACCTTCGCCGACGGAACCGGGCTCGGGCTGGTCATCTGCCGGCGGATCGCTGAGCTTCACGGGGGGCGGATCGAGGCGTCGGGCAACGCCGACGGCGGCGCGACGTTCACCGTCCGCCTGCCCCTTCCCGAGCGGCACGCCGCTGCACCGGGCGGCAAGCTTGACGCTCGCGACGCGTAGATGGGATACTTCCGGGGGCACAGAGCCGCGGAAACCTCCCCCGCCCCGCCAACGTACGAGTGAAGATGCTGGGACTGATACGAAAGCTGTTCCTCAAGCTCATCGGCGGCACCCGCAACGAGCGGATCGTCCGCGCCCGCATGGGCTTCGTCACCGAGCGGATCAACCCGCTCGAGCCGGCGATGCGCGACCTGACGGACGAGCAGATGCTCGACAAGACGGACGAGCTGCGCCGACGGCTGGCCGAGGGCGAGGATCGCGACGCCGTCAAGGCCGAGGCGTTCGCCCTCGTCCGCGAGTCGACGCGCCGGGCGCTGGACCTTCGGCTCTATGACGTGCAGCTCGTCGCGGGGATGATCCTCGACGACGGATGGATTGCCGAGGAGGCCACGGGCGAGGGCAAGACCTTCGCGTGCTATCCGGCCATCTTCATGGCCTTGCTGGAGGGCATGCACGCGCACGTTGTGACAACCAACGACTACCTGGTGCAGCGCGACGCGGAGTTTGCGTCGCAGGCGTTCGAGCGGCTGGGCGTGTCGGTCGGATACGTCACGAACGACATGCCGTCGTGGGGACCCGGCGCGACGGCGCGGCGGGACGCGTACGCCTGCAACGTCACGTACGGTACGAACAGCCAGTTCGGCTTCGACTACCTGCGCGACAACATGAAGCTCTCGACGGCCGACCAGGTCCAGACGTCGCGCGACTTCGCGATCATCGATGAGGTGGACAATATCCTGATCGACGAGGCGCGGACGCCGCTGATCATCTCCGGGCTCGCCCACGGGGACGTCGAGCGGTACCGCAAGGCGGACGCCGTCGCCCGCCAGCTCGTCGAGACCAACCGGAGCTGGGACCGCGTGAACCGGCGCGTCGAATCGCTCCGCCGGGAGGTCAAGGCGCTGACCGGCGAGGTGGACCGGACCCGCGGCGACGAGCGAGAGAGCGTGCGGAAGCGCCTCGACGACGCCGAGGGTCGCCTCGCCGACGCCGAGGCGAAGCTGGAGAGCGAGACGCAGCTCTTCGAGGTCGAGCTGGACAAGAAGTCGGTCCACATGACGCACGAGGGCGTCGGGCTCGCACAGGACGTCGCGGGCGTGGGCAGCTTCTACGTCGGCTCGAACATGGAATGGCCGCACCTGATGACCCAGGCGCTGCGGGCCCATCTGGTCTTCGAGCGGGACGTGGACTACGTCGTGCAGGACGGCGAGGTGGTCATCGTCGACGAGTTCACCGGACGGCTCATGCCCGGGCGCCAGTGGTCCGACGGGCTCCACCAGGCGATCGAGGCCAAGGAGCGCGTCACCGTCAAGCAGGAGACGCAGACCCAGGCGACGATCACCATCCAGAATTACTTCAAGCTGTACGACAAGCTCGGCGGCATGACGGGCACGGCGATGACCGAGGCCGGCGAGTTCATGAAGATCTACGAGCTCGACGCCGCCGCCGTCACCACCCACCGCCCCGTCAACCGCGTGGACCACAACGACCTGATCTACGGCGAGGTCGATCCGAAGTACGAGGCGATCGTCGAGGAGGTCCGCCACTACTCGCGCGAGCTCGGGCGCCCGGTGCTGGTGGGCACGACGAGCGTCGAGAAGTCCGAGCGGATCAGCGACATGCTGTCGCGCCGATGGGGCATCGAGCATTCGGTGCTCAACGCCCGCCCCGAGAATGCCGCCCGCGAGGCGGACATCGTCGCCGAGGCCGGCGCGAAGCGCCCGCTGAAGAAGGAGTCCGATCAACTTGTCGGCCCGGTCACCATCGCCACCAACATGGCCGGGC
>CAZADC010000181.1:0-7349 GCA_964483755.1 uncultured Planctomycetaceae bacterium
ACGTCCGCGTTGAGCACGCTGCCGACGCCGATGAACGCCTCGCCGACCGACTTGCGGCAGGTCGAGATCACCTCCAGGGCGTTGGGGGTGGTCATCGTGATCTCGATGCAGTCCACGCCGCCGGAGAGCAGGGCGCCCGCGACCTCCACGAGCTGCTCGCTGCTGCGGGCGCGCACCACGGCGACGACGCCCTTGTCGCACAGACGATTGACGGCCTGGTCTCTATCCATCGGGGAGACTCCTCGTTCAGGGCGGTCAAAGGTAGCGTGGAGGGCGGCGGGACGCAAGGCGAAGGGCGCGACGACCGGCCAAAGTCCTGCGCGGATCACTCCGTCGCAAGGCGGGCCTCCAGCACGCCGATGCGGACCGTCGCCTCGCGGGCCTGCGGCGTGTCGGGGAAGTCCGTGACGACGCGGCGGTAGTGCTCGACCGCGCGGGAGAGCACCCCCGACTCCTCGTACATCTTCGCCCGCGCGAGGGCCCGGTCCGCCTCCCGACGCGCGCGGTACGCCGCCAGCGACGCCTGGAACGCCGCGTCGTCGCGCAGCGTCTGGAGGTCGGCCGCCGCCGCTTCCCCCGTCGGCGTGTCGTCGAACCGCTCGGCGACGTTCTCGATCACTCGGACGACGCGATCCTGCGTCTCGACGGGCGCCCGGCGGATCCTCTCGACGCGGGTCGGCGGAGCGCCAGCGTCCGGGCCAGTCGCCGGCTGCGAGGCGGGCGCCGTCGCGGGGGCGGCGCCGGACGCCCGCTCGGCGGCGTCCAGCGCCCGTTCGGCGACGCGCGCCAGCACGCCGGCGCTGGACTCCCGCAGCGCCGCCTGGGCCTCCGGGTCGTCGGAAAGGTTCTCCAGCCCGCGACGCGCCTTTTCCCCGGACGGCAGCCAGTCGAACACCCGGCTGATGCGCTGGAGCTGCTCGACCACTCTCGCATAGTCGCCGCTCTCGTACACGGCTTCGACTTCGGCGAGCTGCCGGTGCCCCTCGGCGTCGATCTTCTCGTAGCGCGACTGGAGCGCCGAGCGCAGCGACGCGTCGACGGCCAGCCCCTGGGCGACGTCCAGCTCCTCGCGCGCCTTGCCCCAGCGCTGCTCGGCGAGGTAGCGGTCGGCGAGCTCGATGTGCTCGCGGGCCCCGGCCCGCATGCGTTCCTTGATCCGCTCGGGGTCCTCGCGGATCTCGCCCATGCCGACCTTCGGCTTGCCGGGGTGGTGCTCGCCTGGAGTGAACGTTCCGGAGAGCTGCGCGCCGGCCGGGCCGGTCGCCGCCGCCAGCGCCAGGATGCACGCAAACCGCCGCATGCCTTCAGTATACCCGCGGCGAGCGTCCGCGCAAGGACCGCCACATCCCGTCCGCAGCGGGTCGCCGCGCTGAGGGGGCCGCAACCGCCCTGCCGTCAAACGCTGCAGCCGCGCTCCCGCAAGCTGGCGCCCGGCTTCGCTTCACCCGCTCTGGCCGCCGTCGAGAACTTCCGCGCCCTCGGGGGCGACGCTGGTCACCGCCTCCCATCGCATGGCGTCGGAGCGGGGCTCGCCGCGGACGTGGCGGAACTTGACGATCGCCTCGGTCGGACTGGTCGCCTCGACGGTGGTCTCGGCCTCCCGACTGCCGGGCGTCTCTCGATAGCGGATGCGGTAAACCATCTCGCGGTTCCTCCTCGAAGGCGAATCTACAATTCGCCTTCGCTCCCGGCAAACCGCCGCGCGGTCTCGCCGCAGGCATGGCTCCTCCGCGGGCGAATGCGCCGTTGCCCGGCGCGGCCGCCTTGGCGGGCGCCGGCACGTCAGTAGCGGTGGAATCGCCCGTAGACGGACTGCGGCATGGAAAACAGCGGCCGGGCGCCCCCCTCGTCGAGGATGTGCAGGCCGGTCATCTGGCTCATGAACAGGATCGTCCCGTCGCCCAGCCGCTGGGCGTCGATACCCTTCGGAGCGTTGTCCCACGCCCGCACGACGCTTCGCCCGCCGCGCAGCTCGACCCGCCCGGCGTCGAACAGGGCGATCAGCGTGCGCCCGTCGCGACCCCGCCACGCGGACTGCGGATTGGGCAGTTCGTCGATGACGCTTCCGGGCTCGACGGACCCGTCGGGGGCGATCTCCTTGACGGCCTTGCCCTCGTGCAGGCAGACGAGCGTGTTGCCGTCGGGCAGTCGCTGGGCCTGAACCGGCCGCCCGCCCACCTTCGCCTGCCAATACACATTCCGGTCGCGGTCGAGCTCGATGACCACGTTGGCGTCCGAGCAGGCGACGAGCGTGTGCCCGTTCTCGAGCCGCTGGATGCTCATCACGCCGCCGGGCAGATTCTCCTTCTTCCACAGCAGGTCGCCGTCGCGATCGTACTCCGCCACGTACTTCCCGTCGAAGCTGCCGACGAGACGGCTCCCGTCCGGCAGTCCGCGCACGGCGTACGCGCGCGGGCAGGCGACCTCCCATGTGACGTTGCCCTCCAGGTCGTACTCGCGCACCTGCCCCCGGTTGAAATCCGCGACGAGAATCCGCCCGACCGGCGCCGGGGCAATGCCCCACGCCCCGGGGTCTCCGACCGGGCGATTCGCACCGGGACCGTCCAGCCACTCGCGCCACACCTTCACCGCCGCCGCACGCCGCTCAGGCGCTTCGGCAGCGGAGAAGCCGTGCTGCTCGCCCGTGACGCAGCGCAGCATCGTCACCGCCTGAGCCCGCACGGCGGGGGCGTCGCTTTCGAGCAGCGCCGTCAGCGCGGATCGGCACGCGGGGTCGCCCGATTTCGCGGCTGCCCACGCGGCCGCCAGGCGCACGTCGGCCGACGGGTCGTCGAACAGCTCGCGAACGGCGGCCCGATCCTCCCCACCGGCGGCGGCGAGCAGGATGACGGCGACAGAACGCACCACCGGGTCCGGCGACTTCAGCGCCGAACGGGCAATCCCGGCGTCTTTCTCCCGTGCCGTTGCCGCCGCGGCGGCGCGCACCGCGTCCGCCCGCCCGGGAGGGAGATCGAGGGAGGCGATCTTCAGCAGCTCCGGCGCAGCGCCGCGGACGCCCTTGCGGGCGATGGCGTTCAACACGGCTTCAATGATTGGCAGGCGGTGACCGGCGGCGCGCTGTCGGATGACCTTCTGGGCCCGCATCTGCACCTCGACGTCGTCGGATCGTGTCGCGCGCCGCACCGCTTCGACATCGACGTCTGGCATCTCGACCAGCTGCTCCGTGGCGCGTTCTCGCGTCCGCCAGTCGCGGTCCCCCAACTGCTCGATGAGCCGAACCGTCGCGTTGCCCGCCGTGCGGTCGCGGTGGTAGCGCCTCAGGTACTCCACCAGGTCCTCGTCCTTGATCAGCCCGGCGTCATACAGGCGCCCCTGGACGTACGGCGAGAGCGGAGCCGGGTCGTCCGCCGCCGCGACGCCGACGGCGCACAGGAGCGTCAGGACGAGAAGACGGCAGGTCGGGCAGAAGGCGTATCGCGGTCTGGAACGCATCCGGGACATCTCCGGGCAAAGGCTTGTCTCGTGGGCGCCCTCACCGGCCGTCGGTCGGCCGGGCGCTGCAGAGAGAGTGTAACACACCGGTCCGCCCGTCGCATGACGAACACGCGCCCTGCGCAGCGTGGTCCTCGGGCGGATCGGCCGCCGTGGCGCCGTTCACCGGCATCCGCCGCAGCCGCGGTCGAGAGCCGCCGGTCGTGCGTCACACGCTGAGCCGCCAGAGGTTGCCCGCGTCGGGGACGTGCTTCATCACCTCGTCGCCGACGGACGTCATTCGCGCCAGAATGCTCTCGTCCACGCGCCCGGTCATCGCCTCGGCGTTGCGGCGGGCCTGGTCGGCGTCCCGCGCGCCGACGAGCACGCTGGTGACGCCCGGCTGCGCGGCGACCCACTGGATCGCCAGGTCCGTCATCGGTCGATCCGCCTCGGCGGCGAGCTTGCGCAGCTCGTCCACGCCGTCGCACACGTGCGGCCAGACGTCCTCCTCGAAGAGCACCATCTTCGCGCGAAGGTCGCCTTCGGGAAAGCTCGCGTCCCTGTCGAACTTGCCGGTGAGGATGCCCTGGGCGATCGAGCTGTAGGTGACGACGGCGATGTCGTTCTCCCGGCAGTAAGGGATCACGTCGCGCTCGGGGTACCGCCAGAACAGGTTGTAGCAGAGCTGGTGGGCGTCGATGGTTCCAACCTGCGAGACCTGCTCCATCTCGGCGACGGAGAAGTTGCTCACGCCGACCGAGCCGATCTTGCCCTTGTCTCGCATCCGCTCCATGCCCTCCATGAAGGGGCGCATGTCGACACCCGTCCGCGGCCAGTGGATGTAGTACAGGTCCACCGAATCCACGCCGAGGTTGGCGAGACTCGTGTCGAGCTTGGACTCGATCGCCTCGACGTCGCCGGGGAACTGCTTCGTCGCCAGGTAGATTCGCTTCCGCCTCCCCTCCTCGGCCGCGAGGAACTGCCCGACGAGCCGCTCGGAGCGTCCGCCGCCATACCCCTCGGCCGTGTCGAAGTGGTTGATCCCGCGTTCCAGCGAGGCGGCCATAGCGGCGAGCGATCGCTCGTCGTCCTGCCCGCCCCACGCCTCGCCGCCGAACGCCCAGCATCCCAGGCCGAGCACGGCGTGCTTCTTCTTCACGGGCGGAATCGTCGTCATCTCGAGTTCGGTGCTCATACGTCGGCTCCTGTTCATGTCGGGTCCGCACGGTTTCGTGCGGGGCTTTCCAATGGCAGGCCCGCTCAGCAGAACAGCTTGGGCGGGTAGTCGGGCTCGTCCTCGAAGGGATCGAGCCGCCCGTCGGCAACCTCGTACAGCCGGCGGTGCGTCTCGCGGGCGGCGTCGGCAAGGGGTTCGTAGACGCGGTGGCAGACGTCCACGAAGCCGATGTTCCAGTTCTCCCCGTCGCCGCGCCCCAACGCGGATTCGTCGTACAGCGTGAAGTGGTGGGCGCCCACACAGCATTCCAGGGCGGCTGCCCGCTCCTGGTAGACGCGGAACGCCCGCCCGCGCTCGGCCTGGTTGCGGACGCGCCCGATGCCGCTGCCGGGCAGCCCGACGTCCAGCGCGCCGAAGTGCCACTCGCCGATCATCACCGGCACGCCGAGCGCGTGGCTGATCGCGCGGAAGTCGTCCGCCGGCGGCGACTCCTTGTAGCAGTTGACGCTGAAGACGTCGAAGCCCTTCATGCCCTCGCAGGCCCAGTCGGGCGGGACCGTGTAGTAGCGGGCGCCGAGGTTCAGGTGGTCCGGGTCCACCTTGCGGCACGCCTCGCACAGCGGCGTGAAGAACCGCTCGACCATCACCGAGCTGAAGGCGGCGAGATCGGCGCGGGCGGCGGCGGTCAGCTCACGGGTCCACGGTCCGGCGGCGACGGCGTCGAACGCTGCCCCTTCGCCCCAGGCGCCGGCGAGCTTGCCGGCGTCGCCGTCGTAGCGGTCGCGGAGAAATTCCGCCAGGGCTTCGCGCGTCGCGCACCGCTCGGTGGTGCGGAGCATCCCCTCGGCCGGGGTCTCCGTGGCGAAGCCCCAGTTCGGCTCGTTCATCAGGAAGTAGCCGATCATCGCCGGGTCGCCCAGCGTCTCGCGGAGCTGCTCGGCGAAGTCGGCCGCGTCGGCGGCGTAGCTGTCGGCGAAGACGTCCGGGAACTGGCGGAACACCCGCGGCGTCCGCTCGAACCGCGGCGACAGCGGGCGGACGTACGGGAACCCGGCCTTGCGGGCGATCCGCCAGTCCGACCAGTTGGCGACCGTGTTGAAGCCCCAGTCTCGAAGCATGCCGAGGGCGATCCTCGACCAGGCGTCGACGTAATTCTCCGCCCCCAGCGCCCGGATGAGGTTCGCCGTCAGGTAGCAGACATCCTCCCCGTCGCGCGCTGTCCGCCGCGCGTCGGCGTACTCGCCGTCCGGCTCGGGAACCCAGGTCAGCGCCGGTTCCAGCCCGTCGATGCGGCTGACGACGCCGGGGCGCACGCAGTCCATCCCGGCCGACCAGAACGCCCCGCCGTCCGGGTCGACCAGCCACCACCGCCGCCCGTCGTGCTGCGTGCGGAACCATCCCGTCGCCTCGAAGCTCCGGCCGGTCCATCCGCCCCAGGTCGTGTACGACTCCGGCCAGTGCTGCGTGTCGGCGCGCTCGAGCTGCGCCGCGACGCGGCTGGAGATTTCCTCCGCTTCATGCGTCCGGCCCGGCCAGTCGCGGAGGGTGTACTGCCCGAATTCGTCCATCAGCGGCCCGGCCGGGAGGATCGGGTCGGTCAGCGGCCCGGGCGCCTCGGCCGTGAGTGTCAGCGGCGTCTGGCACCAGCGCGCCGGGCGCTCCGCCTTGCGGAGCACGGCGAGCGTGACGCGGTCGACCTTCGCCGGGTCCACCGGGTCGCCCATGCACAGCGGCTTGAGCCATGCCGCCTCCCGCGGCAGCTTCCATGCCTTCTGACCGGTCGCCGACAGCGGGAACCGCACGCGGGCCTGGCACTGGTTCAGCGCGGTGAAGATCAGCAGGAAGGTCCGCCCCGTCCCGGCCTCGCGGAGGCGCAGCTCGAAGATCACGAGCAGGTCGCCGTCCACGAGCAGGTCGAAGGTGAGATACTCGGCGCCGGCCAGATCGCCGGGCGTCAGATCGTACTGCAGGGCGTCCTCGACGTCGGGCGCGACGTACCACTGCCCGCCGTCGAGCGGCGGGGTGGACGGGTCGGTGTCGAGACGGCCGAGGGGCTTCGGATCGGGCAGCGGACGGGGAAACTTGCTGGATGGCATGGTCAGGCTTTCCGGTCAGGAAGAATCGACGGACGGAATGATCGGGTGATCAGTCGGACCCGCCGAAGCGGCGGAGAAGCTCACGCTGGCAGTTGTAGAACGGGTCGTCATCGCCGCGAACCTCGAACTCGACGCAGAGGACCTCGTCGTAGGCGTTCTCGGCGAGCAGATCGAACACCATCCGCCAGGGGACGGTCCCCCGCATGTAGCCCAGGTGGTCGTCGTCGACGCCCATGTTGTCGGTCAGGTGGACGTAGGCGATCCGGTCCGACAGCTCTCGCAGGAATGCCTCGCTGTTGCGGCACATGTGCGCGTGTCCGGTGTCGAAACACATCTTGAGCGACGGGCTGTCGATCGCGTCGAACAGCTCCAGAAACTCCCACGGCTCGCTGTAAAGCTCCCGGCAGTGGCGGTAGGCGTAGGGGTAGTGATTCTCCAGGTGCAGAACGACGCCATGCTTCTCGAAGTCGCCGAGGACGCCCTCCAGCGTCTCGCGCATGCGTTCGAGCCCGGCCGTTCGGTCGTCAAACGTGCCGCCGTGGACCACCAGCTTCGCCACGCCGGTCCTGTCGCAGGCGTCCAGCCAGACGCGGAGGGCGTCGCCCCCCTCCTGCGGGCCGAGCTGGGGCAGGTCCTCCCAG
>CAZADC010000182.1:0-7341 GCA_964483755.1 uncultured Planctomycetaceae bacterium
TTCGGCGAGCACGCCGAGTACTCCCCCGAGTTCATCGCCGACAGCGTCCGCCGGGTCTACGAGACGCGGAAAGGGCACGGGGAGATCCGCCGGGTCAACATCAACGCCGCCCCGTTGGATCGCGACGGCTACCGCGTCGTCAAGGACGCGGGGATCGGCACGTACCAGATCTTCCAGGAGACCTACCACCACGCCACGTACGCCGCGCTGCACCCCGCCGGCACGCGCAAGGCGGACTTCCTCTACCGCCTGGACGGACTCGACCGCGCCATGGAGGCCGGGTGCGACGATGTCGGCATCGGGGCGCTGTTCGGGCTCTGGGACTGGCGGTACGAGGTGCTCGGGCTCGTCGCCCACGCCCTGCACCTCCAGTCGCGCTACGGCGTCGGCCCGCACACGATCAGCTTTCCGCGCCTGCGCCCGGCCTCCGGCATCGACCTGCCGTCCGACCGGCTGGTCAGCGACCGCGACTTCAAGCGCCTCGTGGCGATTCTCCGCCTCGCCGTGCCGTATACGGGGCTGATCCTCACCGCCCGCGAGCCGGCCGAGCTGCGGCGGGAGGTGATGGCGTTCGGCGTCTCGCAGATCGACGCCGGCAGCCGCATCGAGCTCGGCGGGTACACCGAGACCGGCGACGCCCAGGTGATGGAGCGCGAGCAGTTCGCCCTCGGCGACGTCCGCCCACTGGACGCCGTGGTCCGCGAGCTCGTCACGGACGGAAACATCCCGAGCTGGTGCACGGCCTGCTACCGCCTCGGGCGCACCGGCGAGCACTTCATGGAGTTCGCCATTCCCGGGTTCATCAAGCGCTTCTGCACCCCCAACGCCCTGACGACGCTGGCGGAGTACCTCGTCGACTACGCCTCGCCCGAAACCCGCGCCGCCGGCGAGCGCCTGCTGGCCGCGGAGCTGGAGGCGATGGACGAGGGCGACCTGAAGCGCGAGCTCGTCGAGAAGCTGCGGCAGATCCGCGAAAGCGACGACCGGGACCTGTTCTTCTGAATGGAGTGGCACAGCTTTCCAAGCTGTGCAGAACAGGCTGAAAGCCTGTTCCACCGCACCCGTTCTTCTGAATGGAGTGGCACAGCTTTTCAAGCTGTGCAGAACAGGCTGAAAGCCTGTTCCACCGCTCACATCGGCCTACATCGCCGCGGTGTCCTGGCGGGCGGGCGCGGATTCGGAGACGTACGTCCCCGCGTCCCGTCCGCAGGCGGAGATCGGCGGCAGCATGGGGGATCGCGCCTCCCACTCGGCCGCGATGTCGGTGACGATCCGCCCGATCTCGCCGTCGGTGTATCCCTCGGGGAAGTTCTTCGCCCGCCGGCACTCGTCCATGGACTCGATCCGCCGGAAGCACTCGGGGTGGTCGATCAGCAGGCACGGGCGGTTGCGGTCGTGAATCTGTTCCTGCTCGGCGCGGAACGCCCGGAACACCGGGTGCCGCTGGACGAAGTCGTCCAGCGAGGCGTACTCGCTGTCGCCGTTGACGATGTCCATCACGTTTCCGCAGGCGATCGGCGAGAACACGCACGGGCTGATGTCGCCGTTGGCGTAGATGTGGAAGTAGTACCGCCCGCCGGCGATGCATCCGCCGACGATGGGCCCGTCGTTCCAGAAGTCGCCGAGGAAGATCGGTCGATCCTCCGCCCGCCAGCGGTTGATCGTCTCGCGGAGCATCTCGCGCTGGTCGGCGGTGACCATCAGGTCCGCCCGCGGCGCCCTCCCGATCGGCTGGATGAGGAAGAACCAGCCGAACATGTCGCCTTCCTCGATCCGCAGGTCGATGAAGGCGTCGTCGCAGATCGACTCGCAGTTCTCGCGGGTGACGGTTGCCGAGAAGCCGCACATCGCGCCGCGCTCGGCGAGCCGGTGGCGGGTGCGGCGGTTCTGGCGGTACACGCCCGCGCCGCGCCGGGCGTCGGTCTGGTGCTCGAAGCCCTCGACGCTGACGGCCGGGAAGACGTTGCCCACGCGGGCGATCCGGTCGGCGATCTCGTCGTCGATCAGCGAGCCGTTGGTGTAGACCAGGAACCCGCGCCCGCTGAACTGCTCGGCGAGGCGGGTGATCGCCCGCTCGCTGCGCTCGCGCAGGAACGGTTCGCCGCCGGAGAGCGTGACCAGCGTGACGCCCATGTCCACCACCTGCTGGACGATGTCGACAAGTCGCCCGTACGGCAGGTCGCTGCCCTCGCGGGTGCTCTTGGCGTAGCAGCCCGGGCACGAGAAGTTGCACCGGTCGGTCGGCTCGATGACGACGGTGCAGGGCGCGACGCGCCCGGTCCGCTGCTCTCGGGTCCGCCGGTAGACGTCCTCGATCCAAGTGCCCAGGAATCGCAGAATCGCCCGCGCGGCGGCGGGGCGGTCCTGGATCAGCCGGTAGAGGAACGGGCGCAGGTGTGCCGCGAACCACTGCTGCTGGGTGAGCTTGGGCAGGTCCTCCTCGCACTCGTCGTAGGACGTGCCCATGATCCCCAGCAGCCGTTCGACCAGGAACTCCCGCAGGCCGGGCACCCCGAGCGCGAGGTTCGCTCCCGTGACCGTCGCGCGGGCTGCGAGGTTCGACAGTCCTTCCCGCCAGGCGAGCTTCTCAAAAGACACCATGGCTGCCTCCTCCATGGTTCAAAACCGGAAATGCACGTCCCGTAACCTTCAAGTTATACCGCGCTTTCGCAGCAACTCAAGGAATCCGTACGCCTCTTCCCGCCACGCCGACAGCGTCCGACGTGCGGTCCTCGCGTTGTCCCAGAAGTGCAGGATCTTGTCCCACACCGTCATCCTGTCCTCGACCAGCGCCCGGATCCGACGGGCGCTCCAGCCGCCCCACTTGTAGAACTTCGTGTGAGCGTGGATCAGCAGCTGCTGGAGCTCGTCCGGGCCGAGACGCCCGTGTCCGTAAACGCAATGTGTTCCATCATAGTAGTCCCAGTCGCCGGGATAGTCCGAGAGCGTCAGGTCGTCGGACATCTCCTCCATCAGCGGCGTGCCCGGGAACGGCGTGAGAATGCTGATCTGGATCGACTCCAGACCGACGTTCCGCGAGAAGGCGACGATATTCTCGGCCGCTTCGGCATCGTGCTGCGGACCGATGACGAACATCCCGTGCACCCAGAAGCCCGCCTCGTGCAGTGTGCGGGTGTCCTCGGCGAGACGGACGGCGAGCGGCTTGTCTCCCCGGTATCCCTTGTCCCAGTGGACGGCGGTGGCGTCGTCGACGGTCTCGTACCCGACATAAATCACGTCGCCGCCGGCCTGGCGCATCGCCTTGATGAGCGCCTCGTCGCGCTTCCCGGCCGCGCGGTTGATCCAGTAGAAGTCCGCGCGGAGCTGGGCGTTGAACCGCAGGTTCATCGGGCGCATTCGCTCCAGGACCTTCCGCGTCAGCTCCCGGTTGGTCACGAAATTGTCGTCGTAGAAGAACACCCGCTTGAAGCCCTGCTCGGTGTAGCGGCGGAGGTCGGCGTGAACCTTCTCGACCGACTGGCGCCGCACCTTGCGCCCGAACATCCGCGTCACGGAACAGTACGTGCACCCGTAGGGGCAGCCGCGGGAGGTCATCACCGGGAGCTGGTAGAGCTCGCGCTTGCGATGGAGCTCCAGCAGCCGGTCGAAGTCGCGGATGAGAAAGTGGTTCAGCGGCGGCAGCGCGTCGAGGTCCTCCAGCGGCGTCGAGTCGACGATGCCCGATTCGATGCTGCCGTCGGCGACGGCCTGGATGACGTTCTCCCCTTCGCCGCGGACGACCACGTCGCCGTGAGCGAGCGCCTCGTCCGGGCGGAACGTGGCGTGCACGCCGCCGAAGACGATCCGCGCCTGCGGCGCCTCGGTGCGGAGCCGGTCGGCCAGCTCGTACCCGCGCCGGGCGGTCGGCGTCATGATGCTCACGCCGATCACGTCGGCCGAGCGCATGTCCTCCATCGCCTCGGGGTTTTGCTCCAGCGGCCCGGAGAGATTCTCGTTGTATACCTGTACGTCGCACCCGCCGCGCTCGAGCACCGACGCCAGCGTCACCGGCCCGAGCAGCGGCCAGCGGCGGATCCAGGCGTTGAACGGCCGCCCGGGACGACTTTGCGGTTCGATGAAGCGTACTTTCACTTGTTCGACCATGGAATGCGTTTCGCCTTCGTTTGGTGGAGCTTCCGCCGGAAGCTCTCTACACGATACACCCCGTCACGTCCGCGTGCGGGGATTTTCCTTGCCTCCCGCCGGTTGTCAGCGCTTGTATGGGGGCTTCACCGCAGGCGGGCGGCGCGTCATGCCGCCCCAGGCAGTTTCAAGGAGAACAGAACATGGCCGACCAGGACAAGCCCTCCCTCGGATACCAGGACACGCCGATTCTGCCCGGCGGCACGTACCACGTGCACGACGGCGAGCGACCCCAGCCGCCGGTCGTCACCCCCGCCGAACCCGGCACGCAGGACGCGCCCGGCGCCGCGCCGAGCGACGCCGTCGTCCTCTTCGACGGCGTCGATACCGGTCGATGGGAGCACAAGGACGGCTCGCCCGTCAAGTGGACCGTCGAGAACGGGTACATGCAGGTCACCTCGGGCTCCGGCGCCATCCAGACCAAGGACCAGATCGGCGACTGCCAGCTCCACCTCGAATGGGCCGCCCCCGCCGAGGTCAAGGGCGACGGGCAGGGACGCGGAAACTCCGGCGTGTTCCTCATGGGACGCTACGAGATCCAGGTCCTCGACTGCTACGACAACCCCACCTACCCCGACGGTACGACCGGCGCGATCTACGGGCAGTACCCGCCGCTGGCCAACCCCTGCCGCAAGCCCGGCGAGTGGCAGACCTACGACATCATCTGGGTCGCGCCGCGGTTCGACGGCGACAAGCTCGTCAGCCCCGCCCGCGTGACCGTCCTGCTCAACGGCGTCGTGCTGCATCACGACCAGGAGCTCCAGGGCCCGACCCAGCACCGCCAGCTCGCCGAGTACGCGCCGCACGAGCCGACCGGCCCGCTCGAGCTCCAGGACCACGGCGACCTCGTGCGGTTCCGGAACATCTGGTACCGCCCGCTGCGCGACTACGATCAGGCGTAGTCCCGGACGACCTCTGCCGCGATCGCCTCCCACTCCCACAGGCGTTGGGGCTGGTCGCGGACGGTCGAGATGTCCTTGAGGATCACCTCGATGACGTTCCCGCGCGTGCGCTCCAGGACGTCCACGAGATTCCTGCGCGCCTGTTCGGGGCGCCACTCGTCGGTTGCCAGCACGGCCGGGCTGGGCTTGTGACAGAACACGAAATCTTTGCCCATCCGCTCGGAGGCGGCGTCGACGTCCACCCACGGGCTCATCGAGACCTTCCGCAGACGCGGGATCTTCCGCATGAGGTGCATCTTGTTGTGCAGCGGCTCGCAGCAGCCGTAGTTGTTCAGCCCGAACCGCTCCAGCCACTTCATCTCGTACTGCAAGCAGAACTCCCAGTGCATGTCGGGTGAAACCTCCGAGAAGATCTGCCCGGTGGCGGCGCCCCACTGGTCGATCGGGCGGGCCGGGCCTCCGTCGTAGTCGTCGGCCGGCAGCTCGTCGGTGATACCCAGCCCGTTCGAGCCGACGCGGTGGTTGCCGTTGCCCACCGACAGCACGCCGAGCCGCTCGTACTGGTCGAGCCGGGCGGTCATCGCGTCGACCATCCGCCCGATCGCCTTGTGCACGAACTCCGGGCGGTCGAGCATGTCGATCATCAGCTCCGTGATGCCGTACCACTGCACGAGCTGGTCCCACGGTGCGAACCACATCGTACAGATGCCTTCCGTGCGGACATCGATCACGCCGTCGAAGACGTCGCAGAGCCCCTCGTACGCCTCCTCGGTGGCGTCCCGATCGACGGTGATCTCCGGGTCGCGTATCTTCGCGATGTCCTCCTCGGTCCGGATGATCGGCTCGTAATCGGCTGCCGTCATGCCTTCCTTGTCCGAGCGGACGGCGTGAGTCTCCATCCCGTAGCCCGTGTCGCGGATCGCGCAGCGGCAGGTGATCCACGGATCGACGACCATGTCGCCGGGGAAATGCTCCCACTGGTAGACAATCCGGCGAAGCGCGGTCTCGACGCCCTTGGCGTCGTCGCTCTCGCAGCGGGTCTTGAGCTCGTCGTCGGCGGCCGTCAGCTCCCACCACGGAATCTCGTTGATGAAGATCGGCGGGCGGACGCGTTCCAGCCCGTTCAGACGACGCCACAAGTCGCGCCGCTCGTCCTGCACCGGATCCGCCGCGATCTCCGCCACCCGGGCGCCCAGCTCGCGAAGAATGCCCTTGTCCTTGTCCGAAATCCGCATCTTGCTCTCCATGTGAAGTGAATCCGTCCGGTCATCGTCGCGCCGGTCACGCCCGCACGCGTGCGGGATGGATGAAAGAGGGAGTGTACTATCCGCCCGGCGCGACACCAACGCTCCGGCCGGCCGATCATCCGCCGTCTTCGCCGAAGACGTCCCAGAAGTCGTCGCTCGTGTCGTCCAGCTCGTCGCGCCAGCGTCGGACCTGCCGGCGCAGGCGGGCGACGTGCTCGGCGCAGTCGGGGCGGGCGGCGAGGTTGCTCAGCTCCCACGGATCCTCCTTCAGATCAAAGAGCTGGGTCGTCCGTCGGCCTTCGACGACGTACTCGATGAGCTTCCAGCGCTCGTTCCGCGCCCCGCGCTGCACGTCGCGGTAGGCGAACAGCAGCGTGTCCCGGGCGGCCGCGTCGTCGCCGGCGATCACCGGCGCCAGGCTCTGCGACTCGACGGCGTCGGGAGTCTCCAGCCCGCACAGGTCGCAGAGCGTCGGGAAGATGTCGTGGAGGTAGGCGAACGCCTCGGTCCGCCGTCCGGCGGGGATGCCCGGGCCTGCGAACATGAGCGGCACGCCGACGCTGTGCTCGTAGAGGCTCTGTTTGCCCATGAGCCCGTGGCGCCCGACGGCCAGGCCGTTGTCGCCGCCGAAGACGATGATCGTGTTCTCGTATTGTCCCGTGCGCTTTAGCTCGTCGAGGACGCGACCGATCTCGGCGTCGACGTGGGTGATCATCGCGTAGTACTCGGCGATGTGGCGGCGGATCGCCTCCGGCGTTCGCGGCCAGTCCTCGAGCAGCTCGTCGCGGATCTTGAGCTCGCCGTTGTTGAACGGGTGGGCGCCCATGAAGCTCGGCGGCAGGGGAATCTCCTCCGGATCGTACATCTCGAGGTGCTTCTTCGGCATGGTCCGCGGGTCGTGCGGCGCCATGAAGGAGACGTACATGAACAGCGGGTCGTCGCCGGCTTCGCCGAGGAAGCGGATCGCCTCGTCGCAGAACAGCTCGGTCGAGTGTTTGCCGGCCGCGACGTGGTCGCCGCTCTGCCAGCGGACCTCGTTGGTGGTCGCC
>CAZADC010000183.1:0-7321 GCA_964483755.1 uncultured Planctomycetaceae bacterium
GGGTCGCCGGTTACACAAGAGACCCTTGTTCGGGTACGTCGGAATCCCTATAAGGAAGGTTTCCCCGGTCCGCGACCGTTCCGGTTCCCCCGGCGACCCGTCGGTCGACAGCGGGCCGCAATTTGAGTCCGTACGGTTCAAAGTCATTTACATGGCGCAGCCGACCGAACTGACAAGCTGGCGCGGGCTGGTGATCGAGCATCCGGCGTCGTGGGAGGTCGCGCTGGTGTCCGGCCCGCGGGAGACGGGACGCTGCCTGTTCGCCGACCGCTCCTGCCAGCGGCTGGACATCCACTGGCGCCCCCTCACCTACGTGCCGGACATGGACAGGATGCTCGAGAAGTACCGCCCGCCGCGCAAGGAGCGGGGCAGCACGCAGACGCTCGACTCCCGGTTGTCCGAGTGGCGCGGCGTGGTCCGCAAGCTCGACGCGGGGACCGTCGTGCACGCCGCGACGTTCTTCCCCGACCGGCGTCTTCTGGTCGAGGCGGCGATGGTCTGGCCGTCGCGGCGGAACACCGAGCTGGAGACGCAGATCCTCTCCTCCGTCCGCCCTGAGCCCGAAGACACTCCTGACCGCCTCTGGCAGGCGATGGGAATGAGCCTGCGCATGGATCGCGCCTACGAGCTCACCGAGAGCAAGGCCCGCGTCGGGTCCGTGCAGTGGAAGTTTGTTGCCGACGACGACGACGCGGCGCCGGAGGTGACCGTCGAGCGCCTCGCCATGCCGAAGTACTGGCTTGACGAGCCGCTGCGGGAGTGGCTGATGCAGCAGGCGCCCGGCGCCGAGGAGATCGATCGCCAGGACCCGGTGACCCCCAACAACCATCGCGGCGAGCAGCTCATCAGCCACGGACGGATCAACACGCTCGCCACGATCCGGGGAATCCACCGCTATCGCCTGGACACGGCCTGGACGTGCCCGATCGAGGAGCGGGTCTACCGGGTGACCTGCACGCGAAACTCGAAGGCCGAAGACCTGGAGCTGCCCGACGGGTTGAAGATCAACTGCTGCCGCCGACCGGCCCCGATCACGGCGGAGGCGAGCGGATGAGCAAGGCGGCCGACCACAAGACGCCGAAAGGCAAGCTGCCCGCAAAGGATTTTCTGCGCGCCGTGCCCTATCGCAACGAGGCGATGAAGCTGACGGACCGGCGGGGCGGCGCCGTGCTGGCCGAGGTGCCGATGCGCAAGCCGGGCTGGCTGGTTCCGCCGATCAGCTGGATCATTCCGTACTCGAGTCATCGACGGGTCGAGCTGGACGCCGCCGGCGCGAGCGTGCTGGAGCTGTGTGACGGACGCCGGACCGTCGAAGCCGTGGTTGAAAAGTTCGCGGCGGACAATAAGCTATCTTTCCGCGAAGCACAGTTGGCCGTGATGGAGTTTCTCAAGCAGCTTACCCAGCGCGGCCTGATCGCCATCGTGGGCGCCAAAGACGACGAGGACGCCGACCAACAATGAGCAAATCCGTCGAGATCAAGAACCAGGCCCGTCTCCCGCTGGCAAAGTGCGTTCAGCTGGTGCTCAGCGGACTCAAGTACCGCCTGTTCCGCGCGTCGATCACGGTGCTGATCATCGCCCTGGCGACCGCCTTCCTGATGACGATGCTCACCGAGAGCGTCACGGCCAGGCGGATCGCCAACGTGATCGACGCCCAGACCGCTCCGCGCAACACCTTCCTGTTCTGGGTGGCGCGGACCAGTTCGCCCATGAACGCCCGGCGGCTCAACAAGCTGCTGGTCACCGCCGAGCCGGACGGGCCGCGCGGCCGGGAGCTGATGACCTGGGGCGACCTGAACGCCTCACAGTTCGAAACCCTCAGCGAGATCGCCCGGGATCAGACCGTCTATTACCAGGGCTTCTTCGATGAGTTGAGCGAGGGCGACCGGCGTGCGCTGGTCGGACGCGCCCGCGGCGAGCAGATCTTCGAACGGCTCCAGGACGAGGAGGCGTGGGAGACGTTTGCCGCGGACATGGAGATGTCCGACGAGCAGATGCAGCGTCCCCTCTCGGAGTTCAAGGAGTGGCTGGACCGATGGGCGCAGACTCGCCCGCTCCGCGAGGCGGTCCGCAGCTTCCGCCGGGCCTTTCCCGATTCCGAGCCGAGGAAGGTGTTCGCCCGCGGCGGGCAGAATCTGCCGCAGGCCCTCGCTCAGCTCGGCTACGTCCTGACGCCCGGCGAGTACGAGATCGTGCAGCGCCAGGCGGCGTTCAATGTCGATGCGGAGAAGATCGCCTCCCGTTTCGCCGGAAAGGGCATCAAGAAGCAGCTCGCCGACCGGGCGGGCATCGAGCAGTCGGAGGCGGGCACGGCCGCCCTGTTCAAGGAGACCCGCACAGACGACGGCGCCCGATGGTTCGTATCCGCCGTCGACGAGGCGGCGGGCGAGAGCGAGACGATGGAGCCGCTGGGCCTCTCCCCGGAGCGCGTGCAGGAGGTCGCGCGCGAGAAGCTCGCCGAAAGCCGCCTCGCGCAGGTCGAGGCCAGCGTGTCCCAGGACGCGTTCCGGGGCGGCACGTTCGGCTTCTCCGGGCGGACGCTCTGGCTGATCGTGGTGAGCTTCATGGTCTGCGTGGTCGGCATCGCCAACGCGATGCTCATGAGCGTGACCGAGCGATTCCGCGAGATCGCCACGATGAAATGCCTCGGCGCGACCGACGGGTTCATCATGATCAACTTCGTGCTGGAGTCGGTCATGCAGGGCGTGGCCGGGGGACTGATCGGAACGGTCCTGGGCTTCGTGCTCGGGCTCCTGAGGTCGTGGGCGAAGTACGGATGGATGGCCGTCGAACAGATGCCCCCGAGCGAGCTGCTGATGGCCGCGGGAGTCGCATTTGTGGTGGGCATCCTGATTTCGGCGGCCGCGGCGGTGTACCCGGCGTGGATCGCCGCCCGACTGGCCCCCATGGAAGCGATGCGGATCGAGTGAGAGTGGTGTCATGAGCGAAGCCGAGAGCGACCGGAACCAAGCCGCCCCCAAGGCGGTCAAGACCTCTTCGCCCGCGGAAGCCCTGGCCGAAGCCGGCGGCGAGCGCGGCGTGATCATCCGCACCCGCGGGCTCAAGAAGCACTACATCATGGGCGAGGTGGTCACCAAGGCCCTTCGCGGCGTGGACATCGAGCTCTACCGAGGCGAGTTCATCTGCGTGATGGGCCCGTCCGGGTCGGGCAAGAGCACGTTCTTCAACATGATCGGCGGGCTGGACTCCCCCACCGCCGGGCGCGTGTTCATCGACGAGGTCGACGTCGCCCAGCTCAACGCCATCGAGCTGGCGTTCCTCCGCTGCCGGAAGATCGGATACATCTTCCAGACCTACAACCTCGTGCAGTACATGACCGCCCTGGAGAACGTTACCGTTCCGATGGCCTTTGCGGGCACGCCCGCCGACGAGGCGCGGGAACGCGGCATGGACCTGCTCGATCTCGTCGGGCTCAAGGAACGGTGGTTCCACAAGCCCATCGAAATGTCCGGCGGCCAGCAGCAGCGGACCGCCATCGCCCGGTCGATGGCCAACAACCCCTCCGTTCTGCTCTGCGACGAGCCGACCGGAAACCTCGACCTGAAGACCGGGGCCGAGATTCACAACATCCTCATGCGACTGAACAAGGAGCGCGGCGTGACGATTATCTGCGCCACCCACGACCACCGACTGATCAGCATGGCCGACCGGATCATGTGGGTCCGGGACGGTCAGGTCGAGCGCGTCGCCGACCGCTCGGACGTCACCATCGAGACCGGAGCGATTGGAGGCGAGGAGAATGAGTAGGTTCCTCCCGGCCGTCATCATTGCCACGCTGGCGGGGATGCTCGCCGCGGCGCTGCCGGCGACCGCCCAGACGACCGCGCCCGCGGACGGCGACCCGGCGCTCGTGCGGGATCTCCGCGCTCTGACGCGCCATCCGCACCGGCTCGCCGGCTACGGCGAGATCGAGACGAACGAGAACGGCGAGACGGTGATCGCCGACGAGCCCGGCAGCCTTGCCGCGGGCGCGTACGTCGAGCAGCGCCTCCGCGAGATGGGCGTCGACGAGGTTTACACGCAGCGGTTCCCGGTCGTCCAGCCCGTGTATGACGAATGCCGCCTGTTCGTCGACGACGAGCTGGTGGTCGCCGAGGACGGCCGCGCGATCTACCCGATGCGCCCGAACCTCCTGCACGCCCCCGTAACCCCCGAGGAGGGGCTGACGGGCGAGACGGTCTACGCCGGATCGGGCGAGGCGACGGAGTTCGGACAGGTGCTTCCGCAGGGCAAAATCGTTGTCCTCGATTTCGACTGCGACCAGAACTGGCTGAACGCCTTCGCGCTCGGGGCAAAGGCGGTGATCTTCGTCGGCGCCGAGAAGCCCGCCCGGCACACCTACCAGCACATGAACATGCCGGCGAACCTGCCGCGATTCTACGTGCCGACCGAGGTGGCGAAGGCCCGCGGGCTGCTCAGCGGATCGCGGAACATCCGAATCGAATCGGCCTGCCACTGGAACCAGCTGACCGCGCGCAACGTCATCGGCGTGATCCGCGGGACCGATCCGAAGTTCAACCCGGACCGCGCCAACGAGGCGCTGGTGCTGGCCGCCCGGCTTGACACGCTGTCGGAGGTGCCGCTGCTGGGTCCGGGCGCCCGCGACGCCGCCAACGCCGCCGCCCTCCTGCAGATCGGCGAGTACGCGCTGGCCAACCGCCCGAAGCGGACGATCATCCTGGCGTTCTTCGACGGCGAGACGCTCAACCACGCGGGGTCGCGGGAGTTTTACGGCTCCCTCTATCGGCGCTTCAAGGGCGCGGAGATCGCCGAGTTCACGCTGGAAGAGCGCATCGAGATGCTCACCGATGAACGCAACTTCATCGAGGCGGCCGCCAAGGTATTCGCCCGCGAGGACGTCTTTTCGGACGAGGTCGAGCAGCTCAAGTATCACAAGGAAGCGGTCAGCGCCCTGACCGATCAGGCGGAGTTCCTCAGCTCCAACGCCCTGGACGAGCTGCGTCCGATGCGCCTGCTGGCGATGGATCTGGTGGCCGACATCGAGCAGACGAAAGACGACCTGGAGGCGATTCCCGCCGACCAGCGGTCCTCTGAGCGGGCGCAGGAGCTCCGCCGGAGCATCGAGCGGATGAAGCAGCGGTTCGAACCGCTCGAGCCGCGGATCGCCGAGCTCGAGAAGGTCGACAGGCGATGGAACCGGGTGGTCAAGTACCTCTACGAGAAGCAGACCGTCGCCGAGCTCCGCGCCGAGGCCAACGAAAGGCGCGGGGCGCAGGAGAGGTTCGTGCGCGCGACCGAGGAACTGCCCGCGCAGCTCGAGCAGGCACGGGCCGAGCTCCAGCGCCTCGACGACCGTCTCGCCGACGGCGGCGACGACCTCGACGTCCTGCGCCAGCAGCTTGCCGAGCAGCGGGAGAAGGTCCGGGAGCTGGAGACGGAGCTGCAGGAAGCGCGGCAGGCATCCACGCTGTACGAGCTGATGCGGCTCGAGGAGGACATCGAGCGGCTCAAGACGATGACACTGGCGCTGCACGACCAACGTCTGGAGGCGATGAACCTGGATCGCTCCCGGCTGAACGAGTCGATCGAGCTCCGCGATGCGATCGGCCCGGAGAGCAACTATGTGGTCCTGCACGTCGGGATGAACATCGGCGACGACCGGAAGCTGTGGAGCTTCGTCCACGGCGACGACACGCTGCCGCTGGACAAGGACAAGGTCGGCAACTACGACACGATCTTCAAACCGATGCGCGACCTCGACGAGCGGCTCGGCGAGACGGCGGCGAACTTCGATCCGCGCCCCATCTCGCGCATGTACGACATCCGCATGTTCGTGCCGGGGCGATTCGCCGACAACGGCGGAAGCGTTGCCCGCCTGTTTGCGCTGTTCAACCTCTCCACGATCACCGTGCTGGACCCCATGTCCCGCCAGGGGCAACCCGCCGATACGGTGAAAGCGCTGAACGTCGCCAACATGGCCGCCCAGACCGACGAGATCTGTCCCTTCCTGACGTCGCTGGCGTCGGATGAGCGGCTGAGCCAGACGCCGAGCTTCGCCCCGACGGCGAAGTACCTCGAATCCGAATGGACCGGCTCGAAGCGGGCCGGTCCGTCCGTGCGCCGCACGGGCGCGGGCGGCGCGATGGAGCAGATGCCCGTCCGCAACGCGACGGTGTCGCTCATGCGGCGCGCCGGCGCCGGACCCTTTGCCGCCGCCGACGTGAAGGTCGTCCCCCCGGGCTATCGGTTTCCGTTCGTTCTCAAGACCGACGTGTCGGGAATCTACCAGGTCGGACCGTCCCACGAGCAGCACTACACCGCGAACTTCACCCTCGCCGTCGCCTTCGACAAGGAGCTGGGCAACGTCACCGGCGGCCGGGCCCCGGAGAGCCGGGGCATCGTCGCCGCGGTCAGCGATCAGACGACGTCCGTCGCCGGCTACAAGGACAACGCCAACGTCAAGATCTTCGGCGCCCGTTACATGACGGTGGTCGGCTACGGATACGATCGCGGCGGAACGGGCACCATCGCGATGCACGCGCTGTCCACCGCCCGCTTCCAGCCCGACCGTCACCTGCTCGCCGAGCACGAGAACGTGCTGACGCTCTACGCGGCCGAGGAGATCCGCGGGATGAAGCTGTTCAACTCCCGCGGCGCGGTCCTTCTGGACAACGAGAACACGCCGTCGGCGTACCAGGGCGTCGGGCTGCAGCTCGGCGAGCTCTTCGAGCACCCCTTCACCCCGCTGCAGACCGCCCACGACCTCCGCGTGCTCAACGAATACCGGATGGACCTGCTGCGGGAGAACCGCATCAGCCAGGAGTCGCTGGCGATCCTCAACGGGCGCGCCAAGGACATCGAGGAGGACGCCGTCAAGACCATCCGGGGCGGCCGCACCTCGGAGACGGTCGACAAACTGGTCGGCGATCTCAGCGCTTCGGCGACCTACTCCCGCCGGGTCTACGGGCCGCTGGTCGGCGTGATGAACGACCTCGTCTCGGCCGTCGTGCTTCTTCTGCTGCTGGCGATTCCCTTCGGGTACGCCCTGGAGCGCCTGATCATCGGCACGCCGCACATCTACCGGCAGATCGGGTGGTTCGCCGTCTTCTTCCTGCTGACCTTCGGCGTGCTGTACATGGTCAACCCGGCGTTCCAGATCGCCGCGACGCCGATCATTATCTTCCTGGCGTTCACGATCATCCTGCTGAGCTGCCTGGTCATCTTCATCATGGTCCGCAAGCTGCAGACCGAGGTGCAGAAGATGCAGGGGCTCGCCTCGACGGTGCACTCGGCGGACGTCTCGCGTCTGAGCACGATGATGGCGGCCGTCAACATGGGC
>CAZADC010000184.1:0-7286 GCA_964483755.1 uncultured Planctomycetaceae bacterium
GGCGCTGGCACGGGAGCTGGAGATTCCGGTGGTGTGCGCCGCCCAGCTCAACCGCGGCCCGGCCGACCGCCCGACGCACCGCCCGCGGATGAGCGACCTGCGGGAGTCCGGCTCGATCGAGCAGGACGCCGATCTCGTCATGCTGCTGCACAACGAGGACTACTACCACAAGGGCGAAGAAGGCTACATGCCGACCGGTTTCACCGAGCTGATCGTCGAGAAGCAGCGGAACGGGCCCACGGGCGTCGTGAAGCTCGTGTTCCGGGCGAACTGCACCCGCTTCGAGCCCTACGCCGCCCCCGACGACTACATGGCGTGACCGGCGGTCAGCCGCCGCGAGGCCGCCGTCCCTGGCGAACCTCCTCGATCTGCTCGGCGAGTTCGGCGTACTCCTCCGAGCCCGCCACCCGCTCGGCGAGACGGTCGAGCTGCTCCGGCGACATGTCCATCAGGCGGTTGTGCACCACGTCGTACTTGCCCGCCCGGGCGAAGCGCATGATCTGCTCGTCGGCCGGCAGCCGCTCCGGCGCGGCCGTCGGATCAACGCGGATCAGGATGCGCCCGACCGACAGCAGCAGCGCGCCCCACGAGATGCCGCCGAGGAGCGTCGCTACCGCCATCGGCAGCACCGTCCACAGAGGCCACCCGAGTTCCGGACCGGCGAGCACGAACGCCACCGCAGCCGCACACGCGAACACGATTTGAAGCACGCCCAGAACCACCAGCAGCTTGTACATTTGCGTTCTCCTCAGAGGCGCCGGCGGATCGCCTCGGCCACGGCGCGGGCGAGCACCTCGCTGCCTTCCGGCGACATGTGAATCTTGTCGGCGCTGAGGCAGTCGGTCACCCCGGCCTGCATCACGGCGCCGTACAGGTCGTTGACCGGCACGTCGTGGGCGTCCATGACCTTCCGGGCGGCGGCGTTGTACCGCGCGACGATCGGCGCGACCTCGCACCGTTCGTTGGGCACGTCGGAGCGGAGGGGCCTGAGCACCGGCGTGGTGGTCGCGAAAATCAGCTCGGCGCGCGTCTCGCGCTGAAGCCGTTCGACGATGAGCTTCAGGTTCCTCGCATACGCCGCGACGGTGAACCGCGGGACCGTCTCGCCGGGCATCCAGCCGAGGTCCCAGATGCCCGCGTTGAAGTGGATCAGGTCCGGATCGGGCTCGATCGCCCACTCGTCCAGCCGTTCGCGGATCCACATCGAGTGCCCGCAGTTCTCCTCGGGCGCCTCGACGACGGCTGCGTCGCCCAGCAGCTCGCGCACGCGACGCTGATACCCCATCCGCAGGCTGTCGCCGATCAGCAGGACCTTCGGCATGTCGTCTCCCTCGCCCGGCCCCGGTCGCATCGCCGGCCGGGGCGTTTCCATTTCCGCCGGGAGCGTACTATCCTTGAGACGATATGTCCAAGACCTCCCGCGAACTGACGGAATTCTACGAGGCGATGCGGGCGCGGTTCGGGCGCCAGGCCTGGTGGCCGGGCGAGACGCCGCTGGAGATATGCGTCGGCGCGATCCTGACGCAGAACACGAGCTGGCGGAACGTCGAGCGGGCGATCGTCAATCTCAACGCCGCCGGCGCGATGAGCGTTTCGGCCCTGCACGAGATGCCGGACGAGCGACTGGCCGAGCTCATCCGCCCCGCCGGGTACTACAACGTCAAGGCCCGGCGGCTGAAGAACTTCGTCCGGCTGGTGTGGGAGGGCTTCGGCGACGACGTGGAGGGCTTCCTCGACCGCTCCGCGGCGACGCTCCGCGAGGAGCTGCTCGGCGTCAAGGGCGTCGGGCGCGAGACGGCGGACTCGATGATCCTCTACGCGGCCGGCAAGGCGACCTTCGTCGTAGACGCCTACACGCACCGGATTCTCGTCCGCCACGGACTGGCGGCGCCGGAGGACGACTACGAGATCATCAAGGAGCTGATGGAGTCGTGCCTGCCGACCGACGTGGAGCTGTGGAACGATTATCACGCCCAGCTCGTCGCCGTCGGCAAGACGTTCTGTCGGCCGCGCCGCCCGAAGTGCTCGGGGTGCCCGCTCGAGCCGTTCCCGCATGACGTTCACGCCGGAATGGAGTACGCGCCGTGACCCAGACGGAACGTGATGCCGGACCGGGAAACCTGCCGTTCGTCGTCGCCGGGGCGGTGTGCGTCTGGCTGGTGGTGACGGTCGCGATGGCCGGCCTGTTCGGCGTGCCGGGCGTGCTGCTGGTGGTGCTGACGGAGCTGCCGGTCGCGGCCGTCATTTTCATCGCGGCCGGGGGATGGGGGCACCTGCTCGTCCGCCGGCTTGCCCCCGCCGACGCGCGCCGCGTGCTGAGGGGCGTCACGAGCGTGGTCGTCGGCGCGTGGATGCTCTCGACCGGCGTGCTGGTCGTCGGCGCTGCGATTCCCGGCTCCCTGACGGGCTGGTTGTGGTGGCCGATCATCGCGCTCGGCGCCGCGCTGGCGGCGCGGGCGGTGTTCCGGCGCGGCGCGAACGTCCCGCGGAGCGTTCATTGGACCACGGCGCTGGCGTGTCTGGTTCTGGCGGCCGCGGGAGCAACGTGGACGGCCGGGGCGTCCCTCCCGCCGGGCATGACGGGACGCGCAACGGGCGACTTCTACGACGTCGTGAGCTATCACCTTCAGGTCCCCCGCGAGTTCTACGAGTCGGGGGCGATCCGCTTTCTTCCGCATAACACCTACAGCAACTATCCGCTGGGCGTGGAGATGATGTTCCTGCTGACGATGGTGCTCCGCGGCGGCGCGACGGCGGGGCTCTTCGCGGCCAAGTGCGTCCACGGGCTGTGGGGCGTGCTCGCCGTGGCGGGCGTCTGGTCGGTCTGCGGACCAGAAGGCGGTCGGCACCGCGGGAAGATCGCGGGCGTGCTGCTGGCGACGGCGCCGTGGGCGATCTACCTGAGCTGGCTGGCGTTCGTCGAGCTGAGCGAGCTGGCGTGCCTGGCGATCGGCATCGGCTGGCTGGCGGTGTGGGTCCGCCGCGGCGACGGGCGGACGGCGTGTCTCGTCGGGGTCGCCGGCGGCGTCGCTTGCGCCATGAAGTACCTCAGCGTCGGGCTTGTCGCGGGTCCCCTGCTGAGCGTCATGCTCGTCGTCGCCGTCGCCGACCTGCTGCGACGGAGGCGCTCGGATTCCGTCGGGCCGACGGACGATCCTCCAACGACGGCGGATCCGGAAACGTGCGGGGCCGCCCGCTCGCGCCGGTTCGTCGCACACGTGATCGCGGCGGGGTTGCTCGTCGTCGCCGGCCTCGCGCCGTGGCTGGTCCGCAACCATGTCAACACCGGCAACCCCGTGTTTCCGCTGGCGACGGATCTGTTCGGACGCGGACACTGGTCGGCCGAGTCGGCCGCCCGATGGGAGGCCGCGCACGCGCCCCCGTCGTGGTCGCAGGTCCCCTCCCTGCTCGCGAAGACCGCCGACGGAGACCGCGGGCTCAGCATCCCGCTGCTGATCGGCACGACGGCAGCGATACTGTTCCTGATCGTCGCACTCGTCCGACGATCCCGCTCGTCACCCGACCGGACCGTCGAGTGGATCGCCCTGGGCGTGCTGGGGGTTCAGGGGGCGGTCTGGGTGCTCGCCACGCACATGGCCGTGCGGTTTGTCACGCCGGCGCTGGTGTGCATGGCGATCCTGACGGCCGGGTGGCTGGCCGGACTGGCGGCGGTTCGCACGGGTCCGCGCGGAGGGGGCGGGTCGGCCGACGCCGGCGCCGCCGGACTGCCCGTCGGAGGCGCCCTCGTGGTCGTACTGATGCTCGCAGCCGTCGCCGTCCACGGCGTGTCCATCGGGCGCCTGTGGGGCGCCGAGCCGGTCGCCTGGAGCCGACAGTTCAGCGGACCGTGGGGCTTCCAGGGACGGACGCTCGCAGAGCTCAACCGGCAGGTTGGCTCGCCCGAGTCTCGGCTGGATTCGCTCCCGGACGGCGCGCGGGTCCTTATGGTCGCCGACGTCCGCCCGCTGATGTTCCCGACCCGCGTCACCTACTCGACGGTGTGGGAGCCGGGGCTGCTGGCGCGCACCGCCCGCGAGAGCGACGACCCGCGCGAGATCATCCGCCGCCTCCGCGACGCGGGAATCACCCACGTCTGGGTCCACTGGGGGGAGATCGGCCGCCTGAGGCGGACCTACGGCTGGTGGGAGGTCGTCGACGAGGCACTGTTCCGGCGTCTGCGGGCGGCGGGGATGCGCCCGCTGCGCACGCTCCCGCCCGACGCCCCGCCGGCATTCTTCCTGCCCGACGGACGTCCGATCGTTCAGCTCTTCGCGCTGCCGGCATCCGCGGCTGCGGCGTCGGGCGCCTCCGACGGCGGCGAGCCGACGTCGAGACCGGCCGCCTCGTCCGGCTGAACCACCGGCGCGCTGAGCTCCGGCGGGCACTGCTGGTACTGTCGCCACAGGTGGTGCTTCTCCCGTGCGCTCAGGTCGACGAAGGCCATGACGCGATCGCGTCCGGCCCGCTTGGCGGCCAGCAGCGCCTGATCGGCGAAGAACAGCAGCATCCCCGGCTCGGTGATCTGCGCGTCGGCGGGGTAGCTGGCGAGCCCCAACGACACGGTCAGGCGAATCTCGCCGCCTGGGGCGGCGAACGGCGTGTCGGCGACCTTCCGGCGGATGCGCCGCCCGAAGAGCATCGCCTTGCGGCGGTCGGCACGCGGGAGCAGGATGCTGAACTCCTCCCCGCCGGTGCGGCTGACGACGTCGGAGTCGCGCACGGATTGACGAAGGATGACGGCGAGTTCCTTGAGCACGTGATCCCCGACGGGGTGCCCGTGGTTGTCGTTCACCCGCTTGAAGAAGTCCATGTCGAGCATCAGCAGGCTGAGCGGCTGGGAGTAGCGTCGGGCGATGCGGAACTCATGCCGCAGGATGTTGTGGAAGGCGGCGACGTTCTGCAGCCGGGTCAGCGGGTCGGTATTGCACAGGGCGCGCAGGCGGAGGTTGTCCTGCCGGACGCTGGCCATCAGGGATCGCTCCCGGCGGAGCGCCTCCCACAGGGCGGAGCGGGACGCCGTCAGCTCGTCGTGGAGCTGCTTGATCCGCAGCATCCCCGCAAGACGCGCGATCAGCTCGCGGTCGCTCACATCCCCGCAGATCACCTCATCGGCGCCGCTCTCGAGGTAGAAGCAGCGCTCCCGCTCGGCCGGACTGTCGGCCAGGACAACCACCGGGAGATACGCCCCCTCGCTGACGGTGTGCATGACGTTGGGCAGGTCCATGTCGCACATGGCGTCGATCGGCATGTGCAGAAGGACGACGTCGGCGCGTCCGGCCTTGGCGTGGGCGAGGGCGTCGACCGCGTCGGGGGTGACGAGCACGTCCCAGCCCGCCGCCTGAAGGTGCCTGCACGTGGGTCCGATCCGGGGGCGATCCGGGCTGATGAGGAGGGCTCTGGGTCGTCCGTGGGCCAAGAGGGCGTTCCTTCCCGCGCTGGTCCCGCCGCAGCCGGTGAACCCCTGCCGCTGCCGCGTCGCTGGAATCCAGATGTCCGGGCGCCCCGCGACCGCCGCGCGACGCCACAGGCAACCTAGGATTCCGCGGCGGCGCCGCCAAGAACGACGGCGGCGATTTCCGCGCAAAGGCTTGCAGGGAGCACGCGTGAGAGACGGATTGGCCGGAAATCCCGAGGCGAGTATAATCCGTGGCGACCCTTTGCCACCCCAGCGGGGTTGAATCACCGACGGCGCCACGAGCCGGCGGCGGCGGGCAGGAGGCCCCGCGCCCCCGCGTCCAGCCGAACAACAGGTAGCCGGGGAGCCCGGTTCGCGGTATGCTGTGGAGGCTGCCGTGTTCTGTGAGCTACGCCCTTTGAATCGGCATCATATTCATCATCTACCTCATACGTAGAAGGGCGACATGCTGCGATTTACGGTGTATCGCAACGGCGCGCCGGCCGACGAGATCGACCTGTCCGGGGCCTACGTGTTCGGACAGGACGGGATTCCGGTCCGCGCCGACCTGGCCGCGGGCAAGGGGCAGATCACCTGCATCAAGCGCATTCCCGGCGCGTGCGGGCTGGCGGTGCTCTGGGACGCCGGCGAACCGGGGCGCGTCCTGCTGGGCACAACGCGCCTGCCCGAGCGGTCCACCCCCTACAACCTGAACCTCGAACTCGCCCGCGCGCAGATGGCGCGAATCGCGCAGAAGCGCGAGGACTGGGGGCTGTTCGACTACGACGAGGCCGAGGAGCTCGACGGGCAATGGGACGAGGCCCGAGAGCTGTTCGTCAACGCCCTGCAGGCGTCCAACCCGGCCGAGACCGCCGCACTCGCCGACCGTGCGCTGGAGATGGGCGTAACCCTCGGCGAGCGGATGGCGCTGTTCCACGCCGAGACGTTCCTCAAGCGCCGGCGCAGCTCCGGGCCGCAGGCGGCGACGCGGACCGGATTCGGATGCCAGGTGGACCTGTTCAGCGTCGCCGACGGGTATCACGAGGCGCTGAAAGACGCGTTCGACTTCGTCACCGTCCCCATGCCGTGGAAGCACATCGAGCCCAAGGAGCACGCCTACCAGTACGCCCAGACCGACGCCTGGGTCAACTGGGCCGTCAAGGCCCGCAAGCCGATCCACGCCGGCCCGCTCCTGAGCTTCGCGCCCGACAACCTGCCCGACTGGATGTACATCTGGGAGCACGACTACGAGACGCTGCGCGACGTGATCTACGAACACCTCCAGCGGGTCGTCAGCCGCTACGAGAAGCACGTCCCCGTGTGGAACGTCGTCTCGGGCATTCACGCGCACAACAACTTCAACCTCACCTTCGAGCAGCTCATGGAGCTGACGCGGATGAGCTGCCTGCTGGTCAAGAAGCTCGCGCCGCAGTCGAAGGTCATGATCGAGCTGGTCCTGCCCTGGGGCGAGTACTATGCCCGCAACCAGCGAACCATCCCGCCCCTGCTGTACGCCGACATGGCCGTCCAGAGCGGGATCAAGTTCGACCTGTTCGGCGTGCAGCTCTACATGGGCGTACCCGAGGACGGGTACTACGTCCGCGATCTTCTGCAGGTCAGCTCGCTGCTGGACGAATTCGTCAGCCTGGGCAAGTCCTGCTGCCTGAGCGCCTGTCAGGCGCCGTCGGACGTGACGCCCGACCCGTGGGACGCCTGGAGCGGGGAACTGGCGCCCGGCGAGGCGGGGCACTGGCACGCGCCCTGGTCGCAGCGCCTCCAGGCCGAGTGGCTGCAGGCGGTCTACCGAACGGCGATATCCAAGCCGTACGTGGAGTCGATCTGCTGGCGCGACCTGGCCGACTACGAGGGGCACACCATCCCCCACGGCGGG
>CAZADC010000185.1:0-6910 GCA_964483755.1 uncultured Planctomycetaceae bacterium
GCCGTCGAGCTGGCTGCGGTAGATCGGCCCGCCGCCGTACATCCGATCGCCGACGATCGGGTGTCCCAGGCAACTCATGTGCACGCGGAGCTGGTGCGTCCGCCCGGTCTTGGGGTACAGCTCGACCAGCGTGACGCTCATTCGCGACCGCCCCACGTCGCGGAGGCGCTGCAGCACCTTGTAGCGCGTGACGGCGTCCTTCGTCGTAGCCGGATAGGGGCGTCCCGTCCTGCGATGGACGGCGTACTTCTCGCGGATCTTCGGGTGCTTGCCGAGCGGAGCATCGATGACGTCCTCGTCCCGCTCCAGCAGCCCGTGGACGATGGCCGTGTAGGTCTTGTGGATCCGCCGGTGCTCGAACTGCTTTCCGAGTCGCCACAGCGCGAGCTCCGTCTTCGCGACGAGCATGATGCCCGTGGTGTCGCGGTCGAGCCGGTGCACAATGCCCGGACGCTGGACCTGCCCGGTATTCGGCAGTTCCCTGACGTCCCGCCAGTTCTGCCGGAAATAGTACGCCAGGGCGTTGACGAGCGTGCCCGTCCAGTTGCCGCGGGCGGGATGGACGATCAGGTTCGCCTGCTTGTTGACGGCGAGGACGTCGTCGTCCTCGTAGACCACGTCCAGCGGGATCGGCTCGGGGGGAATCTCCGGCGGCTTGACGACGGGCAGGAGCATGTCGATCGCGTCGCCGGTGCGGATCGTGTAGCTGGGCTTGACCGCGCGGCCGTTGACGGTGACCATGCCCTCGCGGATGTATCGCTGCAGGGCCGTGCGGGACGTGCTCTTGCCTAGGCGTCCGGAGAGGTATTTGTCGAGTCGGCGGTCGGGTCTGGCGCGGCGGATGTCGATGCGGACGTGCCGCAGCCCGTCCTCCTCCTCGACCTCCCGGGGGCATTCGACGCCCTCCAGGCCTTCGTCGTCCAGCTCGCGCGGGTTGTCGCTGTCATAATCCTCGTCGTTCACCCGGGCATTATACACGATGCGCCGAGCCGGTCCGCGGCAGCGCTCAGTCCAGTTCCTCCTCGAACTGGACGATCCGCGGCGTCACGAGCAGAAGGAGCGAGTCGCGACGGATCGTGTCATGCCCCGCTCCGCCTTTGAAGAGGTAGTTGACCAGCGGAAGCCCGCCCAGCAGCGGGGTAACGTCCAGGTCGTCGTCGCCCCGGCCGCCCTTGAAGGTCACGCTGTCGTGCAGCAGCCCGCCGAGGACGACCGTCGAACCGTCCCTGACCTTCACCTCTGTCCGCACGTTCACTCGCACGGGCTGGATGTCTCCGTTCAGCGCGCCTTTGACGTCGATCTTCAGCCCGCCGGCGAACTCGCCGCCGAGGACGTCCACCACGTTGAGCCCCCCGCCGAGGCGGACCTGCACGTCGCCCTGGAAGACGGACCCGCCGCTGAATTCGAGAAGGCTGTCCGGTCCGGAGGTCTTCAGCTTCAGCCCGCCGTTGGCGAAGACATTGTCGGTAAGAACGTCGAGCGGGCCTTTCGCTTTGACCTGTCCGTCGTTCATGCCGACGTCCGCGGCCGAGAGCATGCCGAACCCGTCCCCGAAATCGACCTTGACGTCACCGAGCGTCGAGCTGTCGACCAGCACCTGGTCGTCGCCGTCGCCGAACGTCAGGTCCAGCCTGTCCGGGATCGTCACGCCGACCAAGGTCGCGGCGTTCTCGCCGTCGGACCTGAGCTTCACTTTCGCGTCGACGGTGCTGCCGATCAGGGCCGTCTCGTGCAGGCCTTCCGGGAAGTCGATGCCCAGCTGGTCCAGGAACGTCGCCCCGACCGAGAGGAACTGCGTCTCGATCAGCACCTGCCGGGCGCGGTCGCGGGAGAAGCCGAACTTGCCGGTGAAGGCGCTGTTGACGATGTCCACGAACGCCTCGGCCGTGCCGACCGAGAGGTCCGTCTTTCCGTCCACGGTGACGTTCTCCAGCACCGTCTGGTGGACCGACGCGGGGTCGAACCCGTCGGCGAAGTCGGTGCTGAAGCCCCTGTGGAAGCTGGAGTCCAGCACGTCGAACGTCCCGATCTCGGCCCGACCGTCGAAGGACGCCTTGCCGGAGAACTCGACGTCCGTCAGATCGATGTCGCCCACCTCTCCGTTGTAACCGACGTGGGCGGGGCCGTTGATGACGAAGCCGTTGATCTCGATGCGCTGCTCGGCCAGCTCGCTGTCGAGCATCTCGGCCTCGAAGCCGTTTCCGAAGGTGGAATCGGAGCCGATGAACGTTCCCTCACCCCAGCCGCAGAACTCGGCGTCGCCGTCGAAGGCGCTGGCCGCGACGGCGAACGTGCTGACGCCCGAACCCCACACGTCGGTCTTCCCGCCGACGCTGACGTTGGAGATGGCGACGTTCTGGTCGGCCTGCAGCGAGTCGTCCATGCCGACGATGAAATGGCGATCGAATGTGCTGTCGGCGAACGTCATGTCGGCCGAGCCGGTGTTGTAAAAGCCGGACACGTGGTCGAACGTCGAGCCCGACACGTCGTACGTGCCGGCCAGGCCGCTCGTCCAGAACCCCGCCTTCCCGCCGAAGGTCGTCCCGCCGACGAGCACGTCCTGCACGCCGACGCCGCCGTCGAGCATCCGGGCCTCGAACTTCCCGCCGAACCACGAGCCGCCCAGCGTAAGCTGATTGCTCCCGCCTTCGGACCAGAGGTTCGCCTTGCCGTCAACGTACGTATCGAGGAAGCTGAACGCTCCCTCCCCGGTCGCTACGCCGACATCCAGCGATTTGCCGATGCGCACGCCGGCGAAGTTGTACTCCGCGTCGAGGAGGATCTCGCGCTCGCCGTAGGCGAAATCCACGCTGCACTTCACCAGCGAATCCTGCACGTTGACAATCAGCCCGTCGCTGCTGGTATAGAGGTGGAAATTGCGATCGATCTCGGCGGCGTCGACGTCGACCTGGTCGGTTCCTTCGCCCGTGTAGAGGTCCAGGTCGCCGAAGACTCGAACGTTGACGGCCGAGAGGTTGTCGCCTCCGAGCCCGCCCCAAAGCCGCAGATCCTTTCCAAAGGAGCTGTCGGCCACCCCGAGCTGGTTGTCGCCGCCGTCACCCATGACGGAGGTATCGCCGTTGACCTGCGTGTCGGTGACGCCCACGTCGTTGTCGCCGGCGCCGCCGTCGATCTCCAGGTCGCCCCGGATCGAGACGCCGTCAACCTGCACGGCGTCGTCACCGTCGCCCATCGACACGCTGACATCGTCGTTGACGGCGCCGATGACGACCGGGCCGGGAAGACCGTTGATGGTCGTGGGCGGCGCGCCGACCGAGCTGATGCGGATCTCGCCTGGATTGCCCGTGCTCTCGATGAGGATCGCGTTGTCGGCGGCGTCGCCGTCGATGAACAGGTCGTTGCCGACGAAGAACGTGTCGACGTTGCCGTCCAGAAGCAGTCGAGGCTCGAGTTGCTCGAGCACAAACCCTCCCGCCCGAAGCGAGCGTTCTGTCGGGCGTGTCTTTCGTCGCGTCATGTCGTCCTTCCTCTCCCGGGCCTCGTCCAACCACGTTGTGATATGCCTGTCAGGCCATGGTAGGCAACGTCGAATCGTTACACAGCACGCCATCCCGCGCGTGCATCGATGTTCGACGAGCGCATAAGAAAGCGAGCATCGACCGGCGCGGGGACCGGAAAGGTATCCCGCGGCAGGCGACGCTCGCGATAATGCCTCTGTTCAGGCCGGTCGGGCGTTACGCGCCGACCAGTTCCTTCGCCTTGTCGGCGCCGCTTGCGGCGTCGGCGGCGTAGCCGTCCGCGCCGATCTCTTCGCAGAAGCTCTCGGTGACCGGGGCGCCGCCGATGAGCGTCTTGACCTCGACGCCGGCTTCCTTCAGGGCGGTCACGACGTCGGCCATCTGCGGCATCGTGGTCGTCAGCAGGGCGCTCATCGCGCAGACCTGGGCCTTCTCCGCCTGGACGGACTCGACGAACTTCTCGGCCGGGACATCGGTGCCGATGTCCACGACCTTGAGCCCGGCGCCGGTCATCATCATGCCGACGAGGTTCTTTCCGATGTCGTGGAGGTCGCCCTTGACGGTGCCGAGCACGACCGTGCCGGCCGGCTGGACGCCCGCCTCGGCGAGCTTGGGCTCGAGGACTTCCATCCCGGCCTTCATGGCGCGGGCGGCGATCAGCACCTCCGGCACGTACACTTCATTGGCCTTGAACCGCTTACCGATGACGCTCATGCCGGCAATCAGCCCGTTCTCGAGGACCTCCTGCGGCGCGACGCCCTCATCGAGCGCCTCCTTGGTCTTCTCGGCGACGGTGTTACGATCGCCCTTGATCAGTGCGTCCGCGATTCCTTGCAAGTCTGCCATGCCAGGCTACCTCCACAGGTGTTGCACGTTCGAATTCGACCAGCTTTTCCGTTATGCCCTGCCCGCCGGATTTCCCTTCCGGGCGAGAGGATCAGGCACCATATCGTAGGCTCGTCAGGCTGTCCATCGGCAATTCACACATTTTTCCGGGGACGGTCACTCCGGCTGCGTGGCGGCGGGGGCCGTGTCGCCGACGCCCGGGCGCGTCTCGACCGGCGCCGTCTCGCTGACCGCCGGGCGGGTCTGCGCCGGCCCGGTGGTCGGCTCCTCGGGCGGCGAAACCGGCACTTGCGGAACATCCGGAGCGGCAAGGATGTCTTCAATTCCCTCGCCCGCGGCGCCAGCTGCCTCGACCCCGACCGTCTCGACCGGTGCCGTCGTGGCGAACTCCACCGGCTCGGTTTCGGCATCAAGCTCCGCAAGCGACTCGTCCGCGATCACCCGCACGGGCTCGCCCGCCAAGGCCTCGTCGTCCGCGATCCGCTCGTAAAGCTCCCGCGCCCGGTCCGTGTCGCCTCTCGCCTCCGCAATGCGTGCCAGCCCGAGCGTTCCCTTGGCCGCCGCGACGGGATGCTTGCGGCGTTTCTGGGCCTTCGCGTAGGCCTGCTCGGCCTGATCGAGTTGGCGCTCGCGGGCGGGGCCGGGACCGGCGTCCAGCGCCCGACCGGCGTGCAGGTCGCCCAAAGCAACGGCCGCCAGGGCGGCGATGTCCGGCTCATCGTCCTGGGCGACGAGGTCGCTGAGGCGCGCGACCCGCTCCTCGAAGGCGATGTCCGCGGCCCGTCCCGTGACGAGAACGTCATACTCCTGCTGGAGTTCGATCGTCCGTCGACGGGCGTTGTTGCGGACGTACATGTAGACGGTGATCCCCAGAAGAATCACCAGCACCCCGGTGAGCATCCACGTTCCGTACTGCTTGAGGAACCCGCGGATCTTCGACAGCTCCATGCGGAGCGTGTTCTCGTGAAGCTCGTGACGTCGCTGTGCTTTCATGGGCTCGCGATGCTGCCTTTCACTTCTGCGGCGTGGGCTTGGCCGAGCCGGTCGGCGTCTGAATCCGCCCGCTCGTCCAGAGCTGAACCTTGATGATCGTGGGATTGAACAGGTTACCGTCGGTCACGATGACACGGCAGCGCTCCACGTCCTTCTCGAAATCCATCATGATGTCGCCCTGGACGAACATGTCCGTGACCAGAGCCCAGCGGTGGATCGGCATCTGCCGCTTGTAGAACCGCGCGACCGCGAACTTGCCGTCGTCGCAGTTGTACACGTGGTCGACGTATCTCGCGCCGGCCGCCGCGAACGAGCGGGACTTCGCCTCGTCCAGCTTGCACCCGACCGGGATCGGCAGGTCGGGAATCGGCGGCCGGGACGCGGCAACCAGCTCGTACACCGGCTCCACCTGCTGCGGCGCGCCCGACGAGGCGTCCACCGTCTGGGGATTATTGCATCCGACGGCGAGCAGCCCGCAGGCGAGCATCGCGGCACACCACGCGCGCGGCGCGATCCCTGGCGCCCGGCGTCCTGCCCTCTCGGGCGTGCGCTTCCGACATCGTCCGGTCATGATGACCTCCCTGCCGTTCACCGGCGCGATATCGCCGCGGGCGCACAAACGCCAGCCGTCTGCGACGACCGCGACGCAGCGACACCATCGATCAATTCGGACCCCCTGTCAAGGGCTTTCGACGGCGCCTGCAAGCCGATGGAGCCGCTTCGACGCCGCTACTTCGTGAAGGCAAGAACGCCGGCGCGGATGAAGTCCGACAACCCGCGGAAGCCCTTCTGCCTGGCCCGGGTCTCCAGAAGCGCCCGCTCTTCCGGCGTCAGCCGGACGTTGACCTGCTCGGAGCGGACGCCCTGACGGGCCGGCGCCGGCGGGGCGTCGCCTTCCTCCATCATGACGGCCACGGCGGCCGTTAGAGCTTCGCGCGTGTTCGCCACGCACTGATCGGGAGTTGCGCCGTCCGCGAACACCCCGGGCAGCTCGAGGGCGTGCCCGTACCATTCTCCATCCTCAAACGCCAGGACGATCTGGTATCGGTCGGCCAAGCGCCGCGCGCGCGTCTCGATCTCCGTCGAGAACGGACAGTCCGGCGACTTGTCAGAGCTTCTCGATCCGGCGGACATAGTAGGCCTTCACCTTGTTCCTGTGCACCGGCACACTGACAGGCAGCGCGCCGGGCTTCGTGAAAACGTGATGCCAGCCTCTCACGCGGCGCAGCGCATAGCCCTTCCGCTCCAACATCTTCCGGACGGCAGCGAATGAAGTTTCACTCACCATATCCAGTATAGCCCCCGATATACGCAGCGTCCAGTCGCGTGCAGACCCCGCGGCGTCCCCCTACTCGCTCATCCCCGCCTCGGCGACCTCGATCGCCCGCAGAAGCGCCTTGGCCTTGTTGATGGTCTCCTGATACTCCTGCTCGGGGACGGAGTCGGCCACCACGCCCCCGCCGGCCTGCACATACACCTTCCCGCCGCAGATCGCCATCGTCCGCAGGGCGATGCAGGTGTCCATGTTCCCCGAGAAGTCCACGTACCCGACGCCGCCGGCGTACGGGCCGCGACGTGTCGGCTCGAACTCG
>CAZADC010000185.1:6920-7274 GCA_964483755.1 uncultured Planctomycetaceae bacterium
GCGGATCTTCGGCGCGCCGCTCACCGTCCCGACCGGCAGCGCCGCCCGCAGCGCGTCGAAGGCGGTCATGCCCTCGTCCAGCTCGCCGGTGACGTTCGAGACGATGTGCATCACGTGCGAGTAGCGCTCGACGCTCATCACGTCGGCGAGCTCGATGCTCTTCGGGCGCGCGACGCGCCCGACGTCGTTGCGCGCCAGGTCCACCAGCATGATGTGCTCGGCCCGCTCCTTCGGGTCGGCGAGAAGCTCGGCCTCGAGCGCGGCGTCCTCCTCCTCGGTCGCCCCGCGGCGGCGCGTGCCCGCCAGCGGACGGTTGGTCACCACGCCGTCCTCGACGCGGCAGAGAATCTCCGG
>CAZADC010000186.1:0-7245 GCA_964483755.1 uncultured Planctomycetaceae bacterium
CCGTGCTGCGACCGAGCCGCAGGCGCCCGCGAGACGTGACCGCGGTGGAATCGAAATCGCCGGGCGCGAAGTCGGCCTCGGAAGCGTGCCGCCAGACGGCGGGCGCCACGGCGGCGGCCGATGCCGTGATGCTGGTCGTAGCAAAGAACAGCGTAAACAGGCGTCTCGTGAATGTCATTGATTTCCCTTTTCGCTTCGCAGGCGGAGCTGCCGGGGGTGGCGTTGGACCTTGAACCGCGCCTCGGCGGCGCCGACCAGTTCCCAGTCGGTCCGGACGGTTCGCACGCGGGCTTCCTCGTAGCGCCAGGCGTCGGGCAGCGAGGCGTCGGCCAGGACGCCGACCCGGCTGGCGGGCAGGTCGGGCAGCTCGCGCGCGCCCAGCGCCACGCCCCCGCGCCCCAGCGGCAGGCGGAGGTAGATTTCGTCCGTACGGAAATCCAGCATGCGCCGGATCGACGCGAGGAGCTGCCCGGTGGTCCGCGGGTCGAACTCGTGCGGGCGCTCCCACTCGAGTTGCGTTGCGGCGTAGTCCCAGTCGACGGCGGTGAGAACGTGCTCGCCCTCGGCGATGTCGTCGGGCAGCTCGAAGCTCACGTCCACCGACTCCCGCTCGCGGCGATACGGCTGGACGATCACCTTGCCCGTGACGGTCTCGCCGGGGCGGTAGACCTCGCCGTCCAGGCGGAAGTCCACGATCCGCGCCTCGCGGCGTCCTTCCTCGACGACGGCCGACACGCGCACGGAGCGGACCGGCGGCGGCTCGCCGAACGGCGTGTTGAGCATCGCGGAGATCACGCGGTTCGTGTCGGACGCGAGATAGCCGAGGTCCGACCCGGCGCCGACATTTCGCACCTCGAAGACGCCCAGCTCGCCGAAGTCCACGCTCGCCTCATACGCAACCGTATGTTCGGGCGGAAGCTCGTACCACGCCCACGCCGAGTTGTAGATGAGCATCGCCGTGAGCATCGGCGTGAAGTACTGATGCCGACACAGGGCATAGCGGTATCGCTGCGTGCGCCCGTCGGCGCGGCGAAGCTCCATCTCCATCGGGATCGTCGTCGCCTTCGCATCCAGCAGGCCGAGGACGCCCATCTGTTCGTCGCGACGCAGGGCGCCGGTCGGTCTCAGCATGGCCGAGAGCTTGAAACTCCGCGTGATGCTGGGGATCACGGCGTGGACGTAGCCGGGGCCCATCGTGAAGTCCGCCTCGCCCATGCCGAAGAACGCGTGACCGAAGCCCAACACCCGTCCGTCGACGACGTCGGTCACCGTGCCCGCGGCTGCGAGCTCGACGTCACCGGTCACCAGCGTTACGGACATCGAGGCGCCGGGCTCGATCGCAACGCCGCCGGCCTGGTCCACCTCGGCAGCGCCGACCCCGCCGCCCTGCACGGGGACCATGTTCACCGGCGCCAGGCGCTCGGTCAGGCCCTCCATCGCGCGCGGCGTCAGCCCCGACGCCGTCAGCGGCGTGACCACCGGGCGCAGGCGCGGGCCGGTCGATCGGGCCTCGCCCTCCCGGCGCGCCTCCGGCAGACCCAGCCCGGAGAAGTCCCTCTTGGCGGGCCGGAGCAACTCGCGGATATGCGCCATCGACGCGACCGGCCGCGTCGCGGAACGGGTCGCGGGGCGCGAGGCGGGCCCCGTCGTCGCCTCGTCGGCGGGGGCCTCGTTATCCGGCAGGGCGCCGGCGACGGCGAGCATCTGCGTGATCGGCTGGATGCCGCAGATCGCCTCCTTCTGGGCGGTCCACGCGTAGGCGACGGCCCCGATCATGCGGTCCCGTCCGTCACGGCGGACGAACACCGGCGAGCCGCTCATGCCCGCGATGACGCCGCTCTTGTCGAGTCCCGCTCCGCCGAGGCGGGCGAGGATGACGTCCTGCTGCGGGCCCCAGTCGGTCATCACCGAGAGAATCTCCACGTCAAATCGCTCGATGTTCGTGCCGGCGAAGACGCTCAACCCGTAGCCGTTCGTCCCGCGGGTCAGCGTGGAGTGGTGCAGGTAGCGCCCGGACGATTCGACGAACCGTCTCGCCTTCGCCAGCCGCTCGTCGCCGACCCGCTCGTCGGCCGTGGCGGACGCCCCCAGGGCCACAACAACGACCGCCAGGACAATCCGCACGCAACGCGCCATTCCGCCGCAGGCCATGAACGCCTCCTGGAGAGTAACCCTCGATACACCGCGTCGAATCCGTATGCTATGCCGCCCCCGCGGGCGCCCGCAAGCGCAAACGCCGACCGGAGCGGCGGGCGCCTCGTGTGTGCGAGCCGGCCGCGCCGATCGACCGTTGGCTCGCGAGCCGCCACGGTGTACGATCGTGGGCGTCTTCTCAATATCCCACAGGAGCTCGACATGCGGCGAATCCATCCCTGGGCGAAATACGTAGCTCTCCTCTCAGCCTCGTTCTGCGGCGGGGCGGCGTCGCACCTGCTGATGACCGAAATCCCCCGAGCGGAGGCGCAGGCGGGTCGCGACGAGACGCTCCGCGTGGACGCCGTCCGCACGCAGCGGCTGGAGATCGTCGATCGACTGGGGCAGAAGCGTGCCGGCATCTCGATCATCCCCGGCGAGGTGGTCGGGCTGATGCTCTACAACCCCGAGGGCGAACCCGCCGTGGCGCTGACCGGCGGCAAGCTGGGCGGGCAGGCGGCGGTGTATGACGCCCGCTCGGTGCCGGCCGTGGTGTCGCGGGTCGAGAAGGACGGGAGCAGACGATTCTATCTTGCCGACGGGCGCGGCAAAGACGCGATCTCGCTGGACGTGCGCAGGGACGGCGACCGCCAGCTCGCCTTCGCAACCCCCGACGGCGCGCAGCGCATGGACCTCGGCGTATCGCCCGCCGGGGCGGCGACAATGAGCCTTCGAGACGCGCGCGGGATGATCCACGCCGGGCTGGGCGTGTCGGCGAAGGGCAAGCCGGGGCTGGCGATGACCGGCGGCGACGGGGCGGCGGAGCTTCTGCTCGGCGAATCGACGGGCGGGCTGGTCGGTCTGCTGGTGTCGCACGCCAAGAAGACGGGCGGCGTGTTCGCGGCGAGGCAGGACGGACAGGTCGGTCTGCTGGTTCACGACGCTGCGGGCGTCACACAGTGGAAAGCGCCATAGCGGACCGCGCAGGAGGCGGTGGCGCACGCCGCAGCGGCGCTCCGATCGACCGGGCCGGGCCGATTGGTCGCCCCGGCGGCGGAGCTTGCTTGATGCGCGCCTTCCAACGCTTCCACTGTCGCCACGGCGGTCTGGGAAGGCCGCCGCGCTCAATCTCGCGTGACCGTCGCGCCGAACCGTCGTCCGCGGGGGGGGTCACTCGAACAGTGACGGCTCGTCCGACGTTTCGGTCGCCTTCTTCCGCCGCCGCTTCCGGCCGCCCCTGCCGCCGACCTTCCGCCCGGACCGCAGCTCGGCGGGGTTCTCGGCGATGTCCGTGGTCTCGCGCCGTCCGGCGAGCGTGTCGGCGATGCGCTGCTTCGCGTTGGCGACGTAGTCGGCCGAGATGTCGAAGCCGAGGTACTTCCGACCCATCCGCGCCGCGACGGTGCACGTCGTGCCCGACCCGCTGAAGGGGTCCATCACCAGGTCGCCGGGGTTGCTGGAGACGGCGACGATCCGCTCGAGCACCTTCTCGGGCATCTGGCAGGGATGCCACTGGACGCGCTCCTTGAACGTCCCGCAGACCCGCGAGAAGCTCCAGACGTCGTCGGGGATCTTCCCCTTCGGGTTCGCGCGCTTGTCCGCGTAGGTCGTCTGGCGGGCCGAGGGAATCCGCACGGCCTCGTCGTTGAAGGTGAACTCCCGCGGGTGCTTCGCCCAGTAGAACAGGTGGGCGTGCGAGCGGGCGAACTTGTACTTCGTCGCCTGCCCGAACGTGTAATGCCAGATCACCCAGTTCCGCAGGTGCAGCCCGAGGCGGTCGCCGATGATCTTGATCTCCGCGGCGTACTCGTCGCCGATCGCCACCCAGAAGCTCCCTGTCGGCGACAGCGCCCCGTAACACGCGGCCATCCACTTCTCCGTCCACGCGTAGTACTCGTGGCAGGCCTTCTCGTCCTCGTAGACGTCGTACTTGTAGCCGATGTTGAACGGCGGGTCGGCGAAGACCAGGTCGACCTGCGGCGCGTCGCCCGAGCCGAGCAGCTCGATGCAGTCGCCGTGGATGATGTCGTTCGGCTGAATGTCGGTCATGGGCGTCCCTCTGTCCGACCGGGCGGGCTGCTCCAGACGACGGCGCGACTCCGCGCGCCCGTCGGTGCTCGAATCAGATGCCGCCGGGTGTCAGCAGATCGTCCAGTTCGTTCAGCTCGCCGTCCGGCCCGCCCGGGGCGGTCGCCGGTTCGCCGAGCTCCTCGATGTCCAGCAGCTCCTCCGCACCGGTCGCAGGTTGGGTCGCGGGCGCCGTCGCGCTGGGGACCGTCGCGGGCGACTCGGCCGCGTCGCCCAGCAGGCGATAGTTATCGGCAATCTCGTCGAGCTTCGTCTCGGCCGACGCGGGATCGTCGGTGCGGCCGATGACGACCAGCGAGTAGCTCACCACGCCGTCGCCGCGCAGGACGCAGACGGAACGCTGGGCCACGACGTCCCCGGCGCCCTGTTGGGCGTCCTCTCGCGCCGGCGCCCGGCGCCGCAGAACGAACTGGTAACCCGCTCGCCCCGCGAGCCTGGCCGGTCCCTGCGAGATGACCTCGACCTCGACGCCCTGCTCGCCGCCGGCCGTCCTGACGTCCTCAATGCACCGCTTCGCGTACCCCTCGGCCGTCCGGTCAGCGGCCGCCTGCACCACCGGCGCCTGCACCACGATGCCGGGCGTCGCGTCGGCGAGGTAGTCCGTCTGGAGCATGTAGACTGCCCCCTGCGCGCTGCCGGCGGCGTACCCGACCGGCACACCGAGGCTGAAGCCCAGGCGGGCGCCCTCGATGGTCCCCACCGTTTCGCCGATCGGAATCGTCAGCGGGTCGGCGAGGTCGACGGTCCGCACACTGCGGATCACCGGTCCGAGCAGCGGGAGGAGGCGGTCCTGCCGGGGCCGCCCCGCCTCGATGGTCAGGACGTAGCAGATGCCGATCCGTCCATTCGCAGGCGGGCGGAGAAAGAACACGCTTGCCGCGACCGTCTCCTCGTCGCGGTACGTGTAGCTCTGGAGCTGAACGATCCCCTTCGTGCCCGCCACGGGCGTCTCCACCCGCTTGCGGACCTTCAGATTCCGGATGACCAGGTCCTTGTCCATCTCGCGGGTCATCTGCTCGGCGTACCGGCGGGCGGTCAGCTCCTGCCGGTACGGCAGCGCGAGAACGGTCAGCCCCTCGCGGGCCTTCCCGCCTTCCGTGAACACCGCCCGCGCTACCTCGAACGGCTCGGAGACCATCTGCAGATCGAAGCCCTCCGGCAGCCCGACGGCGATCCCGGCGTGAGGGAAGGCGATCTCCCGTGCAATTTTCGGTGCGTCGGCGCCCGCCGCCGGCATCGCCGCCGACAGGCACATCGCAATCGTCAGCACTGCGAACCTTCGCATCGTCGCTCCTCTCGATAGTCGCCGCGTCCGGCGCGTCCCTGCGCCACGCGGCCGCATTGTAGCAGACACCGCCCGTGACGCGAGTCAATCGCTCGTGACGCTGCGATCAAAGCTGGTGGACGGTGCCGAACAGCACCGCCAGCAGGATGAACAGCACGTAGAGCGCCACCAGCGGCAGCCCCTGCCAGCGGCGGAACGTCGCGCCGCGGGTCGCGAAGATGAACACGCCCATCAGACCCAGGGCGACCACCATCGCCGGAAGGTGCAGGTAGAAGAACGTCACCGGGACCTTCAGCGGCGTAGCGGCCGCCGAGGCGCCGATCACGAACAGCACGTTGAGGATGTCAGCGCCGATGACGTTGCCGATCATCAGCTCGCCGTGGCCCTTGATGACGGCCGTCACGGCGGTTACCAGCTCCGGAAGGGACGTGCCGAACGCCACCATCGTCACCGCCAGCACGTCCGGCGGCACGCCGTAACGCAGCGAGACCTCGCTGACCGAGCCGACCAGGGCGTCCGAGCCGAGCACCACCAGCGCCAGCCCGATCAGCAGCGTCAGCAGGCTTGTCACGGTCATCAGGACCAGGTGTCCGCGGGGCGTTTCGACGTCGGCTTCGGCGGGAATGGCCGAGGGGTGCGCGCGGGCCCACCGGACGGAGACGTACATGTAGACCGCCAGGAGCAGCAGGAACGCCACGCCGACCACGCGGGGGATCGTGACGCCGTGAAAGCTTCCGGCCGCCGCCGCCAGGCCGAACACCACCGCCACCAGCAGTCCCCCCGCCGCCAGCTTCAGCACGCCGTGCCGGTACAGGACGAACGGGTCGCGCGGCAGGCGCGCCACCAGCAGCGCCGTGCCGAAGATCAGCGCCGTGTCGCAGATGATCGACCCCACGCCGTTGCCCAGCGCCAGACCGGGCTTGCCCGCGAACGCCGCCAGCACCGAGGTCGTCGCCTCCGGCATCGTCGTGCCCAGGCTCACCACCGTCGCGCCGATGATGACCTTGCTCATCCCCAGCGCCGCCGCGAGACGCGCCGCCGCCCCGACGGCTTTGTCGGCCCCGAAGACCAGGATTGCGATTGCGCCACCGGCGATCAGGAACAGCACGTACTCCTGCCCCGCGGGGATGTTCTCGAACAGGCTGGTGGGAATCAGTGTCGCCGGCATAGCCGGCAAAGCCTACGCCGGGCAGCGACGCCGGGCAAGCAAAAGCGCCGTCTTGACACCGCGGCGCCGGGCGAACAGACTCCCCGACGCCGCGCCCCCGACCGGACGGGGTGCGGCGATGAGAGAGTTCCCGAAGGCAACCGTCCGTCAGGAGACAGGCATGGCCGCGAAGAAGAAGCTCCGCATCGGCATGATCGGCGCCGGGGGGATCAGCAACGTTCACTGCCAGGGATGGACCCGCCTGGACCGCTGCGAGTTGATCGCCATCACCGACATTGATCACGACGCCGCCCTCCGCCGCGCCGAGGACTACCACATCGAGACCGTCGAGGCGTCGGCCGAGCGGCTCATCCAGCGCGACGACCTGGACGTCATCGACGTCGTCGTCCCCAACCGCTTCCACAGGAAGTTCACCGTCGACGCGCTGAAGGCGGGCAAGCACGTCCTGTGCGAGAAGCCGCTCGCCCTGACGGCGAAGGAAGTGGACGCCATGATCGACGCGTCCCAGGCCAGCGGGTGCAAGCTGATGGCCGCCCAGCACATGCGCTTCCAGGACCGCTCCCGCGCCGTC
>CAZADC010000187.1:0-7197 GCA_964483755.1 uncultured Planctomycetaceae bacterium
CGGGTTTCGCTTGTACGCCATCGCGCTCGATCCGACCTGCGTCGAGGCGAACGGCTCCTCCAGCTCCTTGCGGTGGGCGAGCAGGCGGACGTCGTTGCAGAACTTGTGCACGCTGACGCCAAGTCCGGCGAGCGTCTGGCAGACGGCCGTGTCGACCTTGCGCGAGTAGGTCTGCCCGGTGACGGGCGCGATGCGGTCGAAGCCCATCTTCGCGGCGACCACGCGATCGAGTTCCTTCACCTTCTCCTCGTCGCCGTCGAACAGCGCCAGGTAGCTCGCCTGCGTGCCGGTGGTTCCCTTGACGCCGCGGGCCTCCAGCCCGTCGATCCGCCGCTCGATCTCCAGCAGGTCGAACAGGAAGTCCGCGCACCACAGCGCCGCCCGCTTGCCGACCGTGGTGAGCTGCGCCGGCTGGAAGTGCGTGAACGCCAGGCAGGGCAGGTCGCGGTGCGCCGTGGCGAAGTCCGCCAGCGCCGCGACGGCCCTCGCCGCACGCCCGGCGAGAATCCCCAGCCCCTCGCGGATCAGCATCAGGTCGGTGTTGCACCCGACGAACTGGCTGGTCGCGCCGAGATGAATGATCGCGCGCGCCGCCGGGGCGGCGTCGCCGAAGGCGTGAATGTGCGCCATCACGTCGTGGCGGAACGTGCGCTCGTACTCGCCGGCGGCGTCGAAATCCACGTCGTCCAGGTGCGCCCGCATCTGCTCGAGCTGCTCGTCGCGGATGTCGAGCCCGAGCTGCTGCTGCGCCTCGGCCAGCCACAACCAGAGCCGCCGCCACGTGGAGAACTTCCGCTGATCGCTCCACAGCTCGCGCATGTCCCGGCTGGCGTAGCGGGTCTCCAGCGGGCTGACGTAGGTGTCGTGTCGCGTGGTCATAGCGGGATCAGTGTACCGCCCGGCGGGCGGATTGTCATCCGTCCGGCGGACGTTCCTGCGCGCGCAACGGTCGCGGGCGCACCGGGGAGTCAGCGGAAAAATCGAGATGTTCGTTTATCCCGACGGCGCGGGGGTTTACGGCGAATCGAGGGCGGGAAGCGGACGGCCGTGCGCGCGCAGAATCTTCCGGCGCCGGACAAGGGTGAGGAGAGAACGCGATGGGATTCGACCTTCAGAACTTCCGCGATCCGCCGCTCGACGTCGAGTATCTGCTGTACCTGGTGGATCACGTCGCCGCGTCGAGCGCGCGGCGGCTGGGGCGGTTGTGGGACTACTTCCGCAACCCGCTCGTGCCGCTCGCCGGCGTCGCCGCCGGCGCGATGAACGCCAACTCCCGCCCCTACGTGCAGGCGCAGGAGGCGGGGCTCCCCGCTCGCATCACCGGCGTGCTCCGCACCGACGCCGGGCGCGAGCAGCTCACCGACCTCAGCCGCAAGGAAGTCGTCGTCGAGAACGACATCGCCTGGCGCGTCCGGACGATGGTGGACTTCCTGTTCGGCAAGCCGGTCGCGCTGCACAGCCGCGCCGGCGACCCCGCCCTCGCCGCGACGATCGACGCCGTGCTCACGGCGCTTCTGGACGCGAACGGGGGCGTCGCGCTGCTGCAGGAGATGGCGCTGTACGGCGCCGTGTACGGATTCGTTGACGTGGCCCTCCGAAGCCCGGCCGACGGGCGAGCGGCGCTGCCTCCCGCCCTGCCCGGCGCCGACGCCCCCTCCGCCCCACCGGCGGGTCGGCCGGGCCCCTCCGACATCCCCCCGGACGCTCCGGGAGACGCCTTCGTTCAGGACACCGGGCGGGACCCGTCCGGCGCTCGGTCTAACCCCCGACTGCAGCGGGCCGTCCACGCGGCCCGATCGCTCCGACTGGAGACCGTCGAGGCGCCGCGGGTCCTGCCCGTCCTGGACGAGAACGACTACCGCCGCGTGCGGTTCTGGATTCAGCGATACGAGATGCCCGTCGCACGCGTCCGCCCGGCGCGCCGCCCGTGGTACGCGCTCGGGCTCGCCGGGCGGCCCGCCGCCGCGCCGGAGATCGTCGAGGTGGTCGAGATCGTCTCGCCGACCTGGTGGCAGCGCTACGAGGACCGTCGGCTCGCCGCCGAGGGACCCAACGCGCTCGGCGCCGTGCCGGTCGTGCACGTCCAGAACGTCGCCCTGGCGGGCTCGTACGCCGGGCTCAGCGACGTCGAGCCGCTCGTGCCTCTCCAGGACGAGCTGAACACCCGCCTGTCCGACCGCGCCCACCGCGTGACCTATCAATCCTTCAAGATGTACCTCGGCAAGGGGATCGACGACTTCCTCGACCGGCCCGTCGGACCCGGGCAGATGTGGGCGACGCAGAACCTCCAGGCCAGCATCGAGGAGTTCGGCAGCGACGACGGCTCGCCCAGCGAGGACGCCCACGTCGAGCAGGTCCGCCAGGCGCTGGACAAGGTCTCCGGCGTGACGCCCCTGGCGGCGGGACTGATCCGCGGCAATGTCGGGCGCCTCACCAGCGCGACCGCCCTGAAAGTGGTCCTCTCCGGACTGCTCGCCCGCACCGCGAGGAAGCGCCTGACCTACGGCGGCGCCCTCGAGCGCATCGCTGACCTGGCGCTGACGTGGCTGGACGCCGCGGGCATCCTGCCGACCTCCCCCGCTGATCGCGGCGTGTCGCTGCAGTGGCCCGACCCGCTTCCCGACGACGAGGGCGAGCGCCTCCGCAATGCCCTGATCAAGTCCCAGCTCGGCGTCCCGCCCGAGACGATCCTCGCCGAACTGGGCTACGCCCGCGACGCATCCGGCGCGACGGCGTGACCTGCCCCGACCCCCGATCCGCGAAAGGAACTTCCATGACCGACGAACAGGACACCCCGCAGCAGGCCGACGCCGATCCGCAGGCGGCGAGCAAGCTCGTCCCGGTGGGCGAGTCCATCCGGTACCGCCGCCGCGCCCAGCAGGCCGAGTCCCGCTGCGAAGAGCTCGAGCAGCAGCTCGAAGAGCTTCAATCGCAGATGGAGCGGCGCAGCGACGAGCTCGCCGCGGCCGAGTCGCAGCGCGACGAGACCCTCTCCCGCCTGACGGAGACCGACAACGCCCGGCGCGTCGAGCGCCGCCTCGCCGCCGCGGGCGTGACGGATTTCGAGACGGCCGGGCTGCTCCTGTCGCGCCGCGTCGACCTGACCGAGGAGCTGGACGACGAGGCGCTGGACCGCCGGGTCGAGCAGCTTCTGCTGGACAAGCCCTTCCTCCGGTCGACCGCTGCCGCCGGCGCGGCGCTTCCGCCGGTCAGCGCCTCGCCCCGCGCAGGCGACGCCGCCGCCGGACAGCTCGCCCACGCCGCCGAGCGCGCCGCGCAGACCGGGAACCGGCGCGACGTCGCCGACTACCTGCGACTGAGGCGCAGCACCGCCGCCTCCTGACCCCGCAAACCCCGACGCACCCCGAGGAGAACCCATGGCCTTCACCGGAAAAGCAACCTACTCCGCCGGCGCGACGCTGCCCGAGATCGCCGAGGACGTCAGCGACATCGTCAGCATCGTCTCGCCTTACGAGACGCCGCTGCTGGACCATCTCGGCGACCCGATGCGAGCGGCCGCCGGCACCTACCACGAGTGGCTCGAGGACGAGCTGCTGCCCAACACCGACACGATCAACGACTCCGACTGGACCGACCCCTCCGCGGACACGACCTTCGGCGTCGATCACGTCGACCGCTTCCGCATCGGCGATCAGCTCCGCCCCGACGGCAGCGCCGAGCTGCTGTTCGTGACCGGCGTCAACGCCGGCGGCGGCGAGATCACCGTCACCCGCGCCTACGGCGGAACGACGGCGGAGGACCTCGCCGACGAGCAGACGCTGCACATCCTCGGCAACGCCGCGCTCGAGGGCGACGACGCCCCGAACGCGCGGTTCACCAACCGCGTCCGCCGCGGCAACTGGACGCAGATTTTCACGGCCGCCGTTCGCGTCAGCGGGTCGGACCTCGCCGTCCGCCACGCCGGCGTCACCGACGAACTGGACTACCAGAAGCAGGAGCGCCTGCGCGAGCTGCTGCGCGACCTGGAGAACACCGTGGTCAGCGGCGCGTCGCCCACGAGCACGCCGCAGGGCTCGGACACCGTCCGCCGGAGTCTGCGGGGCATCATCCCGTCGATCGCGACGAACATTTTCTCGCCGGGAGCGGACGGCTTCCCCGCCGACACCGACCTCACCGAGACGCAGCTCAACCTGGCGCTGCGGTCGGTGTGGGAGCGGGCGTCGAGTCGGATCGACACGATCGTCGTCAACGGGCGCCAGAAGCGCCGCATCAACTCGTTCATCACGTCGTCGCGCAGCTACGGCGCCGACGACGTCGCCTACCGCGACTTGGTGGGCGTGTACGAGAGCGACTTCGGCGTCTGCCGCGTCGTCCTCTGCCGCCACGTACCGGCCGACACGGTCCTCCTGCTGGACAGCTCCCGCGTGGACGTGCTCCCGCTGGCCGGGCGCAGCTTCCACTACAAGCCGCTGGCGTCGACGGGCGACTACGAGTCCGGCGAAGTCATCGGCGAGTACACCGTCGAGTTCCGCAACGAGAACGCCCACGGGCTGATCCGCGGGCTGGACGTCTCCTGACCCCGCCGTCCGCAGCCGTGCGCGGTGTCCTTCCCAGGGCGCCGCGCCCGGCGCGACGGACCAAACGGCGGCTTGGGAAGGCACGCCGCGCTGCAAACAGGGACACAAAGCATACGCGGTGTCCCTCCCGCGACGCCGCCCGACAGACACCCGAACGACCGACTTGCGAGGACCCGCACGATGGACCGCTTCTGTCACGATCGAGACCTGCTGGCGTTCGAGCCGGACCTGTTCGCCGGCGGACAGCCCGCCCAGGAGATCGCCTCCGGCGCCGACGGCGCCCTCGCGGGCACGACGTTCACCGCCGCCGGGGCGGACTTCGCCTCGGCCGGAGCTGTCGCGGGTATGGTGCTCCGCATCGCCGGCGCGTCGCCCGAAGCGCCGACGCTCTGCGAGATCGTCTCGGTCGACTCCGCCACGCAGCTCACCGTCTCCCGCCTGCGGGCCTCGGTCGACAACGAGCCGATCCCCCTGCCGACCGCCGCGGACGCCGCCTGGTCCGTGCGAACCTTCGCCGCGCAGATCCGCGATGCTTCCGCGACCCTCGCCGAAAAGCTCCGGCGGGTGACGGAGGCGTCCGGCATCGCCGCGGCCGAGTTCGCCGATTCCGACCAGCTCCGCGTGGCGACCGCCTGCGGCGCCCTGGCGGGGATTTTCGTCGCCCGCGCCGCCAACGCCGCCGACCGCGACGCCAACTGGACCAAGGCCGAGCACTACCGCCGTGAATTCCATCGCCGTCGACTCGAGCTGCGCCTGGCGGTCGACGCCGACGGCGACGGCGTCGCCGAACGGACGCGGACGCTCGGCAACGTCACGCTGCGGAGAATCTGACGATGGCGACGCCCGACGACATCCTCCGCCGACTCGCCGACACCCTCCGCGACGCCGGGCTGTTCGCTCGCGTGTCGCTCGGGACAGACGCCGATGCGAACGACGTGCCCCGAGCGGCCGTGCTGTACGACGGGACCGAGGAGCTGCCCTGCGATGACGACCCGGCCGCGCGGTGGGTCCGCCTGCGGGCGCGCGTGACGATCGTCACGCGCCTGGACGGCGACGCGGACGCGGCCGCCCGCCTGGCGCATCTCGCCGACGCCGCCGCTGCCGCCCTGTTGGAGGACCCCCGCCGCGGCGGGCTGTGTGCGGACCTGCCGATCGGGCGCGCGACCGAAGTCGGACGCGCCGACGCCGTCGAGGTCCGCCGCCCGAACGCGGAAACCCACCTGACCGTGCGATGCTGCTTCGAGATCGCGGGGGGTGCGTGATGGGACGCTACTACCGCATCCAGGCGGCGAGCTTCGGCGATACGGACCTGCCGCTGGTCGTCTCGGCCCGGGTCTCGCGTCAGGCCGAGCCCCTCCCGGCCGCAGGGTCCGACCACCGCTTCGCCACGAGTGTGCAGCTTCGCCCGGCGGGGGTCGCCGTCGAGCTTCGCCTGCGGGCGACCCGCGTCGCCGAGGGGCTGACCGTCGGCGACCGGGCGGAGCTGCGGTTCACCGCCATGCCCGCCGACGCATCCTCGCCCATGCGGCAGGTGACGGTCGCCGGCGCCGTCGTCACGGCGGTAGAGATCGGCTACGCCCAGAACGCCCCGGCCGTCGCGACGCTGCGTTTCGCCGCGGAATCCGCGGACGGATTGACCGACCCCGCCGCGGCGGAGGACGCCCCATGAGCAGCCTCGACGGACAGGACCTCTTCGCCTCGGGTCCGCACGCATTCACGGCCGGCTCGTGGCGGCGCGACGTGCAACGCCGCGGCTTCGCCGGGCTCGACGGCGAGCTGTCCCTCGACGCCGGGCTTCGCTCGCGGACGATCGTCCAGACCGGGCGCCTCCAGGACGACACGCCCGCCGAACTGGACGCCCAGGTCGCGGCCGTCCAGGCCTTCGCCGACGGCGGGCTGCACACGCTCGTGGACAACCACGGGGTGACGCACGACGGCGTGCGGATCGAGTCCGTCGAGCCGCAGACGCCGATCCGCCGCGGGCGGGGATTCTGGCTCGACTACACGATCACCTACCGGCAGACGCCATGAGCGGGCCCGTCACGGACAACATCACGCGACTTCGCGTCCGCCCGCTGGGGCTCCGCGGCGGCCGGGAGCTGTCGTTCGCCTCCGTCAACACCGGCCTGCATCACCAGCTCTACGTCAACGGGCGTCTCGCCGACTGGACGGAGACGCCCGACGCGCGGCGTTTCGTGATTCCCCGCTCGCCCGGACCGATGCGCCTTGCGGTCGCGGCCGTCGCGTCTGCCGACCGCGCCCGCGACTTCGCGGCCTTCCTGCCGTCCGACGCCGCACGTCCCTCGTGGGTCTGCGAGATCGCCTGGACCCTCGACGCCGACGCGCCCGACGGCTGGCGCGCCGAGCTGCTCGGCGACGGCGCGGACGGATCGCTCGAGAACGAGCCGCTCGCCGCAGCCGGGTTCCGTCCCGCCTGGTCGGCGCGCTGGGGGTTCGGGCGCGACCGCTTCGGCGCCGGCGCGGCCGGGTGGGACGGCTCGCTCGCGCCCGGGCTGCACGGCGCGATGGGCTTCGGGCCGCTCGGCTTCGACGCCCGGCGCATGCACGTCGCCGCGGCGCTCGGCGAGACGGGGACGCACGAGCTGCTCCTTCGCGCGTCCGATCGCACGGGCCGGACCGTGACACTCGCAACCGACGC
>CAZADC010000188.1:0-7196 GCA_964483755.1 uncultured Planctomycetaceae bacterium
CCCGCACCTGGGAGCGGATCAAGTCCGGCGCGGCCAAGGCGTGGAACTGGATCAAGTCGCTGTTCGACGACTCGCTGGACCTGGAGGCGGAGAACCAGCTCGTCGAGGCCGCCAAGCAGGCCGCCATCGCGCAGATCGAGGATCGCCAGCAGCGCGATCTGGCCCGCCGGGAGGCGCAGCGCCAAGCGGAGCGGACCAGCGCCGCGGCGATTCATGAGGCCACGCTGGCGGAGATCGGCCGGGCGGACCTGGAAAAGCACCGCGCGCTGGACGCGGAGTACGCCGCCCGCATGGCCGTCAATGAGCAGGATCTCGCCAAAGCGCGGCAGGAATGGCGCGACGCCATCGGATCGGCCAGGAAGAAGCGTGAAGCGAAGGAGGCCGACGACGGGCCCGGCGCGCTGGAAGGCCCGGACGCGATCATCGACAAGGCCCGCGAGGCGCTGGACGGGCTGGGCGACATCGGCGGATTGATCGGAGAGCAGGCGGCGAAGATCGGCGTCAAGGGCACATTCAACGCCGTCGCCATTCGAGGCCTGGCCGCCGGGGACGCCGCAGACCGAATGGTCAATGGCATCGACAAGATTGAGCGGAACACTCGGCCGCTGCGAGATGCGGAGGGGATCAGCTTTGCCTGAGCTATCGGAGGGACAACTTTTTCACTCGCGGCCCGAATGTACGGTAGAACCGGGCCGTCATGTCGACCAGCCATTCGAGGTATTCGTCCCATCGCGACCGATCCTGCAGATCGGCATCTTGCCGAACCTCGATGGTCTTGTCCCGGGCGCTCTCGTTCGGGTCCCATTCCACGCGTACGCCCAGTTCACGTTCTATCTCTTCCTTCTGTTCGAGCAGTTGGGCCATGGCCTTCTCGGCAACCGTGTTCCGGATGTAGACACGGACCCCGATCATCCGCTCGTACGTGTTAGCCCTGCAGCACAGGAAGATGCTCGACCGGCCGAGGGTGACATCGAATGTGGACTGGGGCCGTGGAGTCTGGGCCGTTGTCAGCACCTTCGCCTCCAGGAGCCGGTCGCGGAAGGCCGTCCAGAAGTCGAGCTGCAACTTCTGGGTCTCGCTGAGTTCGTCACTCCCCGCTCCCGCGACATGCTTCTTGATCGCCGGCGGGCTGCTGATGACCTCGAATCGAAGAGCCGGGCGAGAGTTGTCGATCCGCCAAACCTCGATCTGAACGCCGTAGAAGCTGAGGTCGTCGGTGGTGAACTCGTTCAGCCATTCGAGGGCCCGTCGGTGCTCCTCCGTGAACGCAGCGGCGATCCAGACGATGGCGCTGGCGTGAAGCACCGAGCCGTACGTGATGGCTTTGCCGAGATGGTCATGATCGGTCTTGCCCAACTGGTTCTCGATCACGACGTAACTGTCCGTGCGGGGGTCCTTCGCCAGGATGTCCGCGCTGTAGGGGCCAACGGCGGCCTCGACCTTCTCGACTTCGAGCTCGATGCCGAGGGCGTTCCCGAGTCGGACGATGTTCTCTTCCTCAGCGAGCCACGGTGTGAAGTGTGCGGCCTCGTTGGGCCATATGCCCCGGATGTCCGCCCTCTTGAACTCGCCCAATCGCGTTTCCAAGCCAGTCTCCTTTGCGTGCTGGGTCCAGCCCAGCCTATCAAGCGAACTGCACGCGTCAACCCTGAGGCCGATAGAACGTGCCCACGCTAACCGAAAAACACGACAGCCGCAGGATCGCCACCGATTCCGACGGCGCCGCCCAGTCGGCCGAGTTCGTCTACACCCTCACCGGCGTGGCCGACGAAAGCAGCGCCCGCATCCTGGCCACGAACTCCACCGACTCCACCTACGACGGGCTGATCCGCAAGTCGATCACGCTCGAGCCGGTCTGCATCGACACGGCCAACCTGGGCGCGTGTATCTGGGAGGTCACCGTCCAGTACGGCGAGAAGGATCGCCCGGAAAGCGGCGATCCGTCCACCTTCAGCTTCGACACGGGCGGCGGCACCCAGCACGTCACCCAGAGCCTCCAGACGGTCAATCGCTACGCGCCCACGGGCAAGACGGCGCCGGACTTCCACGGCGCGATCGGCGTAACGCACGACAATGTCGAGGGCGTGGACATCACCGTGCCGGTGTATCACTTCTCCGAGACGCACTACCTGGCCGACAGCCAGGTGACGCTGGCCTACCGCGGGACGCTGTTCGGCCTCACCGGCAAGGTCAACAATGCCGCCTTCAAGGGCCTGGCCGCAGGGGAATGCCTGTTCCTCGGCGCTTCCGGCTCGAAGAGGGGCGCCGACGACTGGGAGATCACCTTCCGGTTCGCGGCCAGTCCGAACCGCACGGGCATCACCGTTGGGGAGATCACCGGCATCGACAAGGCCGGCTGGGAGTACCTGTGGGTCCGCTACACCGACGCCGAGGACGCGACGGCCAAGGCGATCGTCAAGAAGCCGGTGGCGGCATACGTGGAGAAGGTCTATGAGGAAGGCGACTTCAGCGCGCTGGGGATCGGGACGTGAGCGTCCGCGTGAACGCTGCTATGCTGGCGAGCAAATCTACCCATCGAAAGGGCGCGAAATGGAACCGAAAGAGATCCTCGAAGCAACGCGGCGGCTGATCCAGGAGCATGCCGGGGACGATCCGGACAAGTGGTGGTACGCTAACCGGTTCGTCTTCGTTCGTCTGCAGCTTGACGAACGCAAGACGAAATCGACCATCAAGAAGGAACTGCTGGACTCGCGAGCAACCTGTCCGCAGTGCGGCAAGCCGTTCAGCTCCCGCAGCAACGTTCATCTCCACCGGATCGACGGCGACAAGGCCTACAGCCGCGGCAACTGCGTCTTGATGCATCCCGAATGCCACCGGCAGTGTCATGCCGAGGATGCCGTTGTCGAACGTACGTCTCCCAGACAGCCCACGGTCACGAAGCAGAGCAAGCGGTACGACGACAGGGACTTCACCTACTGGTGGGACATCTCGCCCGTACTGGCCGCAGGTCTGGCAGACGTGGAAGCCGTCGAGTTCGTCAAGAAGGACACCGGGGAGCGCGCGGTTGTGCCCACGGACACGCTCATGCCCTTCCTGACTGCCGAACGCAAGACGTCCCGGAGTGACGGCAACTGGGGCATCAAGGTACTGAATGATCGGCCCGATGAGCTGGCCTTCGAGCCCGGCGCGGGCAACCGTGACTGGAAGTTCCTTCCCGTCACGTGGCTCGAAGAGGCGGAGGACTGAACGACGGGATGGTTGACGCGCTCAAGAAAGTCCAATCCGGCGATCCGCTGGTCATTCCGGCCGCGACGTACAACACGTTCATCGATGCCGCGCAGGACTACCGGCAGCGAACGCGGCGGCTCGGCCGGCAATCCACGCCGGACCATCGCTCGGCCGACATCGTCCTGGTCCGCAACGACAGCGGAGCCGATCGGGATCGCTTCGACGTGCTGGGCGTCGACTCGGCCATCGTCACGCCGACGGGCAATCTCGACGCCTTCAAGGATCGCGTCGCCCTCGCCGGCGTCACGCCGTTGGCGAGCCAGCACACCGGCCGGTTCGTCGTCCTGCTCGAACCGCTCGCCGCCAGCGAGATCGGCCGTGCGTGCGCGTCGGGCGTCGTCCAGGTGCGCCTGAACGTCCAGGACGACGGAACCGACTATGCCGACGTGGCCGACGGTGATGCCACCTGCCTGACCACCGATCCGGCCGGCTCGGCCACGATCCTCTGGCGCGAGACCGGAACCGGAACCGTCTGGGCCGTCGTCCGACTCAGCTCGACGCCGCAGGGCACGCACGCCAGTCCCAAAGTGCTCGCCGGCAGCGGCGAGACGGCCGACACGGAAAGCTGGGACGTCGACAACCAGCCCGCCGGCTGCGACGGCGTGCAGTTCACGCCCATGCGGCTCTATTGGTCCGGCATCTCCGGCGATCCGGTCTATCAGTTCGTTCGCACACCGACGTACGACTCGCTCGGGCGGCTGGTGAGCGTCTCGGCCGAGGTGCGGACCGTCGCGTTCAACACCGGCCCGTGCCAGGAGTAGCGCTGTGACGATCGTCGCCTCCACCGGCAGCATCCTGGCCCGGCCCTCCGGCGGCGTGCTCGCCACCGACTGCGGCGGGTTCACCTGCTCCTCGGCGGGTATCGTCGGCTGTGCGGGCTGCTCGTGCTGCGGCAGCCGGTACTACCAGGTGTGCATCTCCGGCGCGAGCGGCGACTGCGCGGTGATCAACAGCGGCGCGTCCGGCTGGACGCTGGATAGCGGCGGCTCGGGCGGCAGCTACCTCTACGACGACGGGCAGGTGCGGATCACGCTCGAGCTGTCCACCGGCACGTGGGAGGATCCGTTCTTCGGCACGATCACCGGCCGCGGCTGCGGCGACTGGCAGCTCCGCGCCTACCGCAATGACGGCGGCGTGTGGGTCGAATGCCTGTCCGCCGGCGGCACGGCCGAGCAGTGGACGGCCCTGGACGACAACTGCAGCGTCGCAGTAACCGTCGGGGATGTCAGCTACAAGGTCCGCCCGGCCGAGCGATGGTTCCCGCAGACGCTCCGGCTGACGATCAGCGGACACACCCGCTGCGCCCCGACGTGCACCCAGCAGCCGGACGGCAACTATCGCTACCTCGTCAACGACGTCCAGCTCGACGGCGTCTACGACGTGCCGCTCGACGAGGTGTCCGCCGCCGGCACGTGCACCTGGCGCCTGAGCGGCGTCGGCTCGTACAGCTACAGCGTCTGGACGGGCGGCGACTGCTCCGGCGATCCGGCCGTGACGGTCGCCGGCGCGCATGACATCGTCATCTCGCTGGATTCAGGCGGTCAGCTTCGCTTGCGGATCGTCCAGGACAGCTCACCGGCCGCCGCGCCGGGCGATGAGTTCCACGCCGTCCGCGAGCTGGGCGCGTGCGATTGCGTTACCCTCGCCGAAACCGGCCTGGCGAACTACGACAACCGCTGCCTGGCCTACGGCCAGTGGGATGCCAGCTACGTCCGTTGCGGCCACGACGCCACGGCGACGGTGGAGGCGCTGCCGTGAGTGAACCTGTCGCCGACATGGGCTTCTTCGCCACCGCCGCCTGCCGATCAGGCCAGCACTGCCGCACCTGCCGCGATCGAGAGCGTGGCCGCCCGTTCCGCAAGGTCGTCGCTCGCCGCTTCCGCTTGGCTGACAAGGACTTCCACTGCCCGCATGGACGGCCGTGGGGCCCTGCCGAGCCCCTGCATGCACAGCCGTCGCCGAGCCGTTCGCAACCCTCGGCACTCCCGCCGACGCCAGCCGCACGCCCAGCGCGCGCCGAACGGGCCTCCGTTATCGAAGCCCAGCACCGCTTCGCCATCTGCAAGGCGTGCCAGCACTCCCGCGACGAGGGGTTCGCATGTGAACTCCATCGGGGCTGCTGCTTCGGGCGGTGGCGCAGCCGCCCGAGCAGCACCTGTCCAGATGGCAGATGGTGATAACCTTCGCGCCCTCCGAGGGCGGTACACCTCACTCTACCGGGGAACCTCCTCCTTTGAGAGGCCAGCGACGGGTGAGCTTGTCCCCAAAAACTGGGCGCGGGTATAAGGGTCGACCGGGTGAGCCCGGCCGGACGGGTGTTCGTAAGCTTCGGCATGACCGCAATCATCCCCCCCCTCGCCCCACCCCGCCGGAGCCCAGCTGACCGCCCTCACGAAATCAAATCTCCTATCAGTGACGTTTCAGCAGGCCCAACGCTCCGCAGACAGCAATAAGCCCCAGCGTGGTCGGCTCGGGAACAGCTTCCATACGGACGTTATCCACAAGGACGAATTGCCCTACACCCGTGCCACCATTGCCTACGGCGTGGAACTTCAGCCACAGTCCCGTGTCGGCTGCGACGGTGTTGGTGGTGGTCACCGAGTAGTCAGAGAAGGCACTTTCCGAGAGAATGCCGGCATCACCGGACAGTTCGCCCAGGGCTGTCCCGGGTGTGCCGCTGTTGTCAGCGTAAATGCCGACGACGTAGGCGGGAGCACCGTTGCCATTATCTCGGGTGGCCAAGGCGGCCGTCAGGGTCCACTTCATGCCGTCATCGCCGGCATCGACCGTACCGATATATTGCAGGATCGAACCGCCATTATCCCCTTGGGCGGTAGTCTCCCGTGCATCGATATACGCGGCCTGATCACCGGTCGGGGTGGTGGGGGTGCCCCCATATCCATCTTTGATGACACCACTGGGGTAGTCGCCGTCCTCGCTCCAGCCGGTAATTACACCGCTGTTGTAGGTATTGGTCGTCGGATCCTCAAAGCTGGGGTTCTGCACGATGATCGCGCCTTGCGTTACGTCGGCCAACAGGGCCACGCCCAGAACAGCGATTGTGATACGATAGTTCATGAGACTGCCTCCTCAGGATATCCGTTCATTCACTTGCCGGAAAGGGTGGCGTCATTACCCTTTCTTCTTAGTGCAGTAGACCATGAAATCGCAAACCTGGCCATGGATTTTCTGGTATTTGCCATGCGCATTATGGTATCGTGCATCCCATGACACTTCGCCACCCGGACATTATATCGCAAACCTCTTACGAGTCAGCACTTGGAACGCTTTGGCGAGCGGCCTATCTCGAGACTGACACCCACGTTCCTCGCCGCACTATGCGTGTTCTGGACCCCTTTGTACTCGTCTATGTTCTTTGCGGGCAGGGACGGTATCGCGATCAGACCGGCCGTAAGGCCGACCTTTCGGTCGGGGATGCCATCGTATTGTGCCCCGGATTCGGTCACTGGTACGGTCCGAAACGACGGACGACATGGAAGCATTTTTACGTGATGTTCGGCGGTCCGGTCTTCGATGTCTGGCGGTCTGAGGGGCTCTTGGACGAAAAGAAGCCCATCTGGCACGTCGAGCCGGTTGAGTACTGGATTCGTCGCTTGGAGGATTCGGTCCAGATGGACACGCCCGACCTGCATCGGCACGGACCGCCGGAGGTCTGCCGTTTTCAGGCAGTGCTTGCAGAGATGCATACGCATGCACATAGCGCCTTGGGCGACCAGCAGACACGGCAGTGGATCGCTCAGGCTTGCGAGGCCATTCGGAAGATTCCGACGGATCGCCAGGTTGACTGGGAAGATTTGTCGGCCTCGCTCGGCATGAGCTACGAGGCATTCCGGAAGGAGTTTCGTCGGAAGGCAGAGGTTTCACCCGGAAGATACCGCACGCAACACCTGATGAACCATGCGTGCGAATTGCTGGGCCAGACAGAC
>CAZADC010000189.1:0-4289 GCA_964483755.1 uncultured Planctomycetaceae bacterium
CCCGTTTGGAACGCAAACAAAGGACTTACGACGATAACTGGCGAACTTGGGTTAAACCCTGTGCAGTTTTCTGTCAAGGCAAAAGGGCTGAAGCTTCGGCGAATAACGGCAAATACCTTCTTCTCTCAGCAGGATTTAACCTGTCGTTCGGATTCTGTTCGCATTCGGCGGGTCGCACCGGGACACAGTGCTCGGGTGCTCGGAGCGCAAGAGCGCGGCGGCCGCGGAAACCTACTCCAGGTTGGCGTGGCGCCGGCGGTAGGTGTCGAGGTCGAGGCGAAGCTGCTCGGCGAGGACGTTGAACACGGCGTCGAGGCAGAGGCTGACAGCGTGCTCGAAGACGGCCGCCCTTACGACGATGTCCTCGGCGGAGGCGGGGACGACGACGACCTTGTCGGCGTCGGCGGCCATGGGAGAGTCCGGCTGGGCGGTGATGACGACGACCGTCGCCCCGAGCTGGCGGGCCCGGCGGGCGATGTAGCCGGTGTAGCCGGTCCGCCCGGTGCAGCTGACCGCGACGATGACGTCGCCGGCGCCGGCGGCGGGGGTGATCGTCTCGCCGGGGACGAAGACCCGCAACCCGGCGTGCATGAGGCGCATCGCGAAACTTCGCGCGACCAGCCCGCTGCGCCCCGCCCCGGCCACGAACGTCCGCCGCGCCGGCGGGAGCATCCGCGCGAGCTCCATGAAGCTGCGATAGTCCACGTCCTCCATGACCGCGCCGATGCGGTCCAGCAGCTCGCGCCCGGCGACCCTGACGGCGTCTCTATCCGACAATCGGACCGCCCCCCTTCTTTTCCCACCGCTTCAGGTTGGCGACCTCCGCCAGCGTCGAGTGCTGATCGCGGATCTCCTGGCGGATGCGGTTTTCGGTCTCGAGCACGTCGGCGCCGCGGTTGGCCATCTCCGCGGCCCGCTCGGCGGGGAGAACCACCACGCCGTCGTCGTCGGCGGCGATCCAGTCGCCCGGGGCGATGCGCCGCCCGTCGATGACGATCGGACGGTTGATCTCGCCCAGCCCGTTCGGGTCGCCCGCGTGGGAGACAACGTGCCGCGTCCAGACGGGGAACTCCAGCCGTCGGATGTCCGACGTATCCCGCACGGCGCCGTGGACGACGAGCCCGGCGAGCCCCTTGTTGACGGCGCTCTCGGTGGCGAGCTCGCCCCAGATCGCCGGCGGCTGACCGGCGGCGTCGACCACGATCACCTCGCCCGGTCCGGCGACGTCGATCGCCTCGACGGGCTTGGCCCAGTCGCCGGGGGCGGTGCGGACCGTGACCGCCGGCCCGCAGGCGACCGCGCCGTTCCAGAGCGTCCGGAGCCCGGCCAGCGAGGGGATGCGGTGATTGCCGTCCGAGAGGTTGGCCGTGCGGACCGACTGCAGGACGTCGCGGATCGTGTCGGCGCCGCCGCGCTTGAAGTAGCGGGACTCCACCGCCCGGCCGGTGTCGATCGCCTCCCGCACGGCGGCGGCGGCGGCGCGGGGGTCGTGGGCCTTGGTGATCGCCCCGCCGACGATGATCACGTCCGCCCCGGCGGCGACGGCGGCGGGCGCCGTCTCGGAGTTGATTCCGCCGGCGACGGCGAGGGGCAGGTCGGTCGCCTCGCGGACCGCCCGCAGGACGGCCAGCGGGTCCTCGCCGCGCATCTGCGCGTCAATCGGGCAGTGAACGTCCAGCCAGTCGACGCCGAGCTCCGCGGCGCGGCGGGCGAAGTCCGCCGGGTCGGCGACGCCCATCAGGTCGACGGCCACGCGGATGCCGTAATGCCGCCCCGCCTCGACGCACTCGCGGAGAGTCGCCTCCGACGCGGCGGCGCAGACGGTCATGACGGACGCCCCGGCCTTGGCGGCCGACTCGGCCTCGAGGCGTCCGGCGTCCATTGTCTTGAGATCGGCGATGATCGTCCGCTCGCCGAACTGCTCGCGGAGTCGGCGGACGGCGTCCAGCCCCTCGGACTTGATCAACGGCGTGCCGGCCTCGACATAGTCCGCCCCGCCCGCGACGGCCGCCTCCGCGACCGCCAGCGCGCGACCCAGCTCCACGAAATCCAGCGCCACCTGAAGCTTCACGTCGCTCATATGCCGACTACCCTGTGATCCGCTCACGCTTCGGCTGCATAGACTCGCCTTCCCTGCCGGGCCACGGTGTGCAGCAGATTCCCACTCACCTGGGACCATTTCTCCAGGTCGGCGCGCGTGCAGACCACCACGTCGACCGGAATCGCCATTCCCCAGAGGCTGCGACGGGCCTCGCGCGCCAGCTCCCGCGTCGGACGGTCGGCCTGCTCGACGACCACGAGCAGGTCCACGTCGCCGGCCTCCTCGTCACCTCGCGCCTGCGAACCGAACAGGTACACCCCGACCGGATCGAGCGCTTTGACGACGCGCCGAACGACTTCCTGCAGCGTGTTTTCCGACAGTCTCACCATGTCGGCCGACAGTATAACTCACGCAGCGACAATGCACCATGGGGCCCGGAGGAGCCGAGCGCGGGCCTACTTCGCGATCTCCAGCATCCGGAAGTCGTGCTTCTTCAGCGCGGGGATGGTGAACCTGCCGTTGGCGACGGGCAGCGTGTCCTCGGCGTCTTCCATGTTGACGGCCTCGGCGTCGGCGGGAAGGCCGAGCCGTTCGGCGTCGAGCGTGACCGCCGCGTCGCCGCCGTCGCCCCAGTCGGTGACGACGACGACCGTCGACTCGTCGGTGTCGTATACCGCCCAGGCGGATTCGACGCCCTCCACCTTCGCAACGGGCTCGTCATCGAAGTAGTGGTGGACCCGCATCGCGTCCGTGCTGTACCCGCGATCCCACAGCTTCTTGCGGAGCCCAAGCAGGAGCTGATCCGGATGCCAGACGCGCAGCTCGTGGGCCAGGCACACGCCCGCCCGCGTCCGCGTGCACCAGTCGCGGGCCTCGGGCGATTTCACGTCGCGGATGCCTCCGAGCATGACCGGCACGTTGCCGACCTGCAGCCCGAGGTCCACCGCCTGGATGTAGTCCCGCGTCCAGCGGTCCTGGAAGTCCTCGCCGCCGTACTTCCACTCCCAGCCGAGCATCATCCCCGTCCAGCTGAACACCGGGGCGAGCATGGCGTTGGTCATGTGCGGCACGTTGCAGTTCACCTTGCCCATCTGGTGGCTCAGCACGGCCGTGCGCTTCGTGACCTCGCGGATCCGCCAGATGTCCCCCTCCGGCTGGAACATGCCGTCGGCGCGGACGTATCCGTCGGACGTCACCCGGTTCTGGTTGGAGTAGATGCAGATGTTGTCCCAGTAGATGCCGTCGAACCCGTTACGCATGAACTCCCGGTAGTAGTAGAGCAGGAAGTCGATGCGGCTGGGCGTGGGCACGATGGTGAAGTCCACCGCCCCGCGCTCGCGGTCCAGCTTCGTCTGGCGGTTGGGGAAGTTGTCCCGCCGCCACTCGTTCTGGTAGACGACGTACTCCGTCGGATAGGTCAGCGCGCCGCGGATGTTCGTGTAGGGGATGATCGCGTCGACGCCGCGCTGGTTCGCCGACCACTTCACCTCGGCCTTGAACTGCGGGTGCGTCTCGTAGTAGTCCTCGAACCACTCCTCGTCGTAGACGCCCTTTTTCGCAACGTCGACGATCTTGCGGATCACCGTGTAGTCGCGGTTCAGGGGGAACACACCGTAGGTGTACGCGCCCCAGTACATGCACATGCCCAGGATGCTCGTACGGTACCCGCCGCCGCCCGCGCCGCACGTCCACGTCCGCCAGTCCGGCTCGGCGGGCATCGGCTTGGCGGGCGTCGCCATCAGCCCGAAGACCACCTCGTGCGTGCGATCGAGCGTCGCGGGCTTCTGCACCAGGCGGATGCGGATCGCCAGCGCGGCGTCGCTGCGCTCCAGCGACACGGCCGGGACGTTCTCGTCGAGATCGGTCACCCAGTCCTTGTCGTTCGCGGCAAACCAGCAGACGCCGCGCTCCACGCCGCCGACCCACAGGTACGGCAGGAACGTGCCGAGCAGATCGACCCGGCTGGCGCGCTTCGACGTCCAGACGACGCCGTCGCCTTCCGGCACGCTTCCGGCGTAGTTGATCCGCAGCCCGTCCCCGCAGCTGTGCATCAGCCGGGCGGCGGAATCCTTCAGGGGGATCACCAGCTCCATGGCGTCCAGCGGCTCGTCGTCGGTCTGCTCGAACCGGAGCGTGACCTTCATGCACCCGTCATAGTCGAACTCGCTGACGGTCTCGCCCTTCACGGGTCCGGCCGTCCAGGTCGACTTCGCCACCACGCGGTTGGGACGCTTCTCGGTGAACGTCA
>CAZADC010000189.1:4299-7195 GCA_964483755.1 uncultured Planctomycetaceae bacterium
GGCCGAGCGGGTCTCGCCGCCGCGCGTCACGTCGAGGCGCATCGGCCCGGACAGCAGCGGCTGATCCTTCGCCACGACCTGGGCCCACAGCCCGGCGTCGGTCATCTCGTGGTCGCGAAGCACGGCCGAGACGGTTCCGTCCGCCACCTCGAGCGGCGTGAACGGCGGGATGACCTCGTCGCTGACGCCGATGTCGTTGTTCAGCCAGGGGAAGTCCGACGCGTGATGGAACACGGCCGTCTTGATCGGCTCGGCGGCCGGCTGGTCCGCGTCGAGATACAACCGCGCCTCGAACCGCCCGTCGGGCAGGTCGGCGAGCTCCGTGTGGCGCTCGACCTTGAACCTGCCCACGTCCTCGACGGTCTCCGCGGCAACGGGCGTGCCGGACTCGGCGTCGACGACGACCACCCGAACGGCCGTCACGTCCTTCCGGTCGGCGTACTTGTCGAACTCGGTCCGCCAGCGGAGCAGCTTCGGCGTCGGGTGCCACTCGATGTCGAAGCTGGTGACCTCCTCGGCGCGCTTGCTCTCGATCTTGGCCCAGGCGTCGCCCGGCTGGGTGTTCCACCTGAAGTCGCGGTGGTAGTAGACTTTCCCGTCGGGGTCGGTGACGAGAATCTCGCCGACGGCCGGGTAGTTCTCCGGCGAGAAGAGCTTGGACTTGTACTCGAGCTTCTTCCGCTCGCCCGGGGCAAGCTTGAGGTCCCAGTCCTTGTAGTACCGCGGCTGGTTCTCGGGGTTCTGCCCGAGACGGACCTTGACCCCCAGCGGCGCGTCGGTGGGGTTGGCGACCTCGACGGCGACGTTGATGCCGTCGTCGTCCTGGAAGCCGAGCTCCTTCACGACCGGCGCCCGCTTGACGAAGCTCACGCGCCCCATCGTCTCGGGCGAGTCGAAGCTGATGACGTTCGGCGCCCAGCGGGACTGGTCCCAGGGATACTTGAAGTTGCGGCAGACCCGCACGCCGATCGGCGTCGACGGGTCCTCGATGCCCAGGTCGGCGAGCTTGTAGGCGAACTCCGCGGTCCAGACGCCGTCGGTCACGCTGTGCGCCTGGCGGAGCGGCTTGCGCCACCAGAGGTGCCCGACCTTCTGCGCCCGGTCGTGCATCTTGTCCATCACGGCACCCTTCGAGTTGACCAGGAGCTGGTAGTACTGCCCCTCCTCGCCGCCGGGGTTGTTGTCCACCCACAGCTCGATGGAATCGTCCATCACCACGCGCCCCACGTCCTTGCTGCCGCGGACGGGCTCCTCGGTCGCCAGTACGCCGGCCATCGGGTGGACCGCCGAGCGCACGGCGAAGCAGATGCTCTCGCCGTCGCTGCCGATCCAGAACTCGCCGTATCGCGGCTGGAGCACGTCGCCGCGCTGCGAGACGAACCGCCCGACGTGGAGCGTGTCCCACTCGCCGGCGCCGATCGTTCCGTCAATCGTCGGCACCTTCGACATGATCGGGATCACTGCCGTGGGGCGGACCTCGGCAATGTTGGTGTTCTCGGCTGTGAGGGGAGCGGCGAGAATCGCGCACACCGTCAGGGCGACGGCCGCCGGTAGTGTCGGTCGAAGCATCGTTCTGCACCTTTCCTCAAAATGGACGTGAATCGTCGTCAGGCCCGAACGGGCGCGAGGCATTCTACGCCTCAGACCACCTCGAAGACCATCCGGTCCTCGCGGAATCGCCGCCTGCCGTCCTTGCGGACCTCCAGGACGAGCGTCACCTTGCCGGGCTTCTCGGGCGTCGCAACGCGGGTTTCGCGGACACGGTGCTCGCCCAGCGGCACGCGGAGGGCGAACCGCCCGCTGTCGATTGCCTTGCCGCCGCCCGCGCCGCGGCGGAGCTGCCAGCGGACCTCCAGCCGCTCGCCGGAGAACTCGTCGTTGAACACCGCGATGCGGCGGGCAACCCGCGACCCGGCCGGCAGCTCGGGCGCGACGACCGGCCATTCGCCGTCGGCGTTGCTGGCATAGTTGGCCTCGTCGAACGCCACGTCGCAGGCGGTCAGCGGGTCGAAGCACTGCTGGAGCAATCGGATCAGCCGGTTCCGCCAGGGGTTGCGGATCGGCGGGTTGATCTCCATGTCCGAAACGACCTGCTCCCAGTGGATGTCCTTGATCTTCTTCTCGAGGTCCTGCTTGCTCGGGCCCTGTCCGGGGACGTAGTTGGACCACGCGTTGTTCAGAACGTAGTTGCGGATGTCGGCGTTGCCCTTGAGGCGGCGGATGCGCGTCGCGGTCGCCATCCACGCCAGCCCCTGCCACGAGTTGTCCGACGGCCAGACGCTCTCCGTCTCGCCGTACGGTCGGTCGGTGCGCGGCGTGCCGCCGATGACCGGCGGGACCCCCAGCCCGCCGCGGTAGTGCTCCATGTTGATGATCTCCGGGCCGAGATCGTCCACGCCGTCGACGATGATCGGGCGGGTGTCGTCTTCGGCCAGGGCGGCCGCCTGGAGCGCCAGCGCGAGCCCGCGCTCGTTCCATATCTCGTTGGCGACGCTCCACAGGACGATGCTCGGGTGCCGCCGGTCGCGGCCGACGAGCTCGCTGACCGCGTCGATCATGTGCCGCCGCCCGCCGACGAAGTCCTCCGTGTGCTCCGAGCCGCGGATCGGCGTCTCGTCGACGATCATCAGCCCCAGCTCGTCGCAGACGTCCAGCATGTAGGGCGTCGGCGGCACCTGGTGAATCCGCATGACGTTGAAGTTCGCGCGCAGCAGGTTGTCCACCGCGCCCGGCCAGCCGGCGTTGGACTTCGACGGCGGCCCGAAGCCTGCATCCGTCCCGTACGCGTCCGTGCCGAAGTTCGCCTCCTGCTGGTTGTCGCCGCGAAGGTTGCAGACGATCCCGTTGAGGTAGTAGCGATTGCCGCGCGTGGTGAACTGGCGGAAGCCGAATCGCT
>CAZADC010000190.1:0-7194 GCA_964483755.1 uncultured Planctomycetaceae bacterium
CGCGGTCTCCTCTCTACTTTCTCCTTTCCTCCTGGCGTAAGACGGGGAAACAAAAAGCGCTTATCGGCTGCCACCAAAGTATGTCGCACACTTCGCCGACCTGCCGCGGCCGGACATCGCTGTCGGGCTGGCTGTCACGTCCGGCCCGCTCCAGTTCCTTGTCCTCGGAGCGGAATCGCACGTGATGCCGTTGACGCGGCCGTCGGGTCAGCCGTGCACCGAGATCGTCCAGGCCGTGATATGGCTGATTTCGTTCGGGTTGAGGAGAGACGCATGGTCAGCCTGCAGGGCGGGAAAGGCCGCTCCGCCCGTCGCGTCAGATCGGTCGGCGTATCGCCATGTCGCGCGCCGACCGGGCCTACATGGTTTCACATTCCTTTCCTCGTTGGAGTTCTAGTGGTCGCTGTCTTGAGAGAACGGCGTCAGGAGCTTTCTGGCTCGCTCCTGGCGTTGCTGGTACTCGGCTTCCAGAGCATCGGTCATGTTGCGGAGGATGCCTCCGAGGGACTGCCGGAGGCCCTCCCCGAGAGCCCTGCGGACCTTCGCTCCCGACCGACGGTAGTAGCGTGTCCGCCGCTCGCCGTAGTCGCGGATGATCGGCGTACGAGACCGGGCTCGAAGCAGGGCATGAGCCAGCATGAAGGTAAGCCGCTGATCGTCGGGGAGGGAACGGGGCCGGTAGTACGCAAACAACCAGACCCCGGCGACGATCTCCAGTGCCTCCCGACCCCTCAGGTCCTGCTGATAGAGGCGGTCGAGCTGGCCGTAGAGCTTCGATCTTCGCGAGGCGGCCGCTCCCTCCTTTAGGAGGTTGTCGAGGTATTCCACGGCGGCCTGTGTTGCCGGATGATCGGCATGCCGGTCGAAGAATCTACGGGCCTGCTCGACAAATGAGCGGAGCTTGCTCTGTTGAAAGCAGCACAGCAGATGCCAGAGGATCATCAAGTTGAGGGTCAGGACGCGCAGAGCGATCTCGCGGTCGATGCTGTGGCGCTTGCGGCTGCGGAGGGCCGCGCCGAGCAGACGCTTGAGCATGCTGAAGTCGGTCTCGACCTGCCATCGCTGCCCGTATTCCGCAACGGGCCAGTGGTTCTTGAGCAGTTGGTGGAAGAAGCCTCGCGTGTATCGGCTGGGTCTGTTGGGCGGCCGGCCGCGTTGGGGTGGGATGATGCCCAGCACGCCCAGTTCGTGATAGAGGAACTCGTGATGGTGCTCGCCGTCGTAGCCCACATCGGCCAACAGCCTGGAAGGCTGTGCCAGCGCTGCGGACTTGCCTGAATCCACTTGAAGAAGACTCGCGTGGACCTCGACGCTCCTGTTGTCTGCAACTCTCTGTGTTCTCTGTGCCCTCTGTGGTGAGATTGTTTCTCAGGTGACGATCTCGGGCGGGAAGCCGCGGGGCTGGCGGTCATGCGGCGTCACGTCGCTGGTGCGGACGTACCAGTCCAGCAGGCGCTGCATCAGTCGGGCGCGCACGTCGGCGCATTCCGGATCGTCATACAGATTCGTCAGCTCCAGCGGATCGCTTCGCAGATCGTACAGCTCGCTGACGTCGCCCGGGCGATAGATGAGCTCGTGCGTCGCGGTCCGGATCATCGTGCACCGCGCCGACGATTCCGGGTGCTCCTGCTGCTGGCGTCCCTTCGGGTAGTAGATGCCCTGCGGGTTGTCAACGTCCTGGAAGCCGCCGGGCGCGCCTTCGTAGCAGTGCGGCTCGTGCGGGTCGTAGCCGCCCTCGGCGAACGCCGCGCGGTTGCCGTCGCCGGGCGCGCCCGCGAGCTGCGGACCCATGGATCGTCCGAAGTGGGTGTGACGGCACTCGACGCCCGCCAGTTCCAACGTCGTGGGGACGATGTCGAAGCACTCGGTCGGCGTATCGACGACGTGCCCGGCCGCGCAGCCCGGCGCGCGGACGATCATCGGGATCCGCGTCAGGCAGTCGTCCAGCCCGGCGTGCCACTTCTCGACGAGCCCGTAGTCGCCGGCCCATTCGCCGTGGTCGGAGAAGAAGAATACGGCCGTGTTGTCGGCCTGCCCGGTCTCCTCCAGCGCCCGCAACAGGCGCCCGACCATCTCGTCGACGTAGCTGATCATGCCCAGGTAGACGGCCCGCAGCTTGCGGAAGTGCCCGTCGTCCAGCTCGTCGAGGCGGCGGTATTCGCGGATCAGCCGGTGGAAGACAGGCTTGCCCTCCAGCTCCGCCGGACGCGTCGGCGGCAGGTCGTCCGGGTCGTACATGTCGTACCACGGCTGGGGGCAGGTGAACGGGCAGTGCGGCTCGACGATCGGCAGGAACAGCATGAACGGCGGATCGTCCGCCGAGCGGGACCGCAGGAAGTCGATGCCCTTGTTCACGTGATGCCAGCCGGTGGTGTGGTCTTCGCTCGGGCCGTAGAGGAAGCTCCAGTAGCCCGGCTCGTCGGGGTTGAAGATGTCCCGGCTGCCGCCGCCGGACCACTGCCAGTCGTGGACGCGGGTGACCGAGTCGGCGAAGGCGTCCGGCGCGAGCAGGTCGTTCTTGCCGATCCAGTGCACGTCGTACCCGGCCTGCTTGAGGTACTTCAGCGTGTTGGGCTCGTCGCGCTGGAGGGGATGCCAGAGCGTGCGGTGCCCCCGGACGTGTGGATACCAGCCCGTCATGAAGCTGCACCGCGACGGCGTGCAGACCGTGTGCTGAACGTGGCACTGATCGAAGCGGACCCCCTCGGCCGCAAGCTGGTCGAGGTTCGGCGTGCGGGCGAGCGGGTGTCCGTAGCAGCCGAGGAAATCGGCCCGCATCTGGTCCGGGTTGAAGTAGATGATGTTCGGTCGTGCGTCGGCGGCCATCGCTGCGCTCTCCTGAAAGGGGTACCGGCGGGTCCCACAACCTAACCGGCCTGTCGGCGGCCGTCCAGCGGGCGTGCGGGCGGTCAACCGCTTTACGGATCGGCGGGTTGCCGGTAGGATGGTGTGCAGGAGGAAGTCATGGAACCGCAGGCGGGCGAAATCGCCGAAGCGGCTGCGGCGCGGGTAGTCCTTCTGACCCGTGACGCGTCGTTCGGGGAGCGGATCGACCAGGCCGTCGGAGGCCGGGCGAATGTTGTGCGCGCCGCGAGCGGATACGAAGTTGCCGCCGAGCTTCTCGCAATCGGGGCGGGCGCCGTGGTGCTTGATCTCGGGGCGATGTCCCGCCGCGATGCAGGTTTGCCGGCCATCGTCCGCGAAGCGGAAGCGGCGGCGTTCGCCGTCGGCGAGTTGCCCGGCGGCCTGAGTGGCGACGAGCTGTACGGAATCCGCATCGTTTCGCGGGACGACGTGGGCGCCCTGGTGGCCGAGCAGCTCGGCCGGACGAAGGCGTTCGATGAGACCGAGCCCGCGTCGCCCGACACGACGGCGCAGACCGAAGGCGGCCCGGCAGTCGAGCCGTCCGGCTCGGGCGAAGCCGAGGCGGAAGCAGCGCCGACACCCGCGGAACCGACGCAAACGGAGACGCCGCCCGACGTCGCTGACCCATCCCCCGAGCAGGCCGACAAGGGCGGGGAGGCGGACCGGGACGGCGAGCATGAGCCGCCCTCGCAAGAGTCATCCGCATCGGATTCCCGTGAGAAGGAACCGGACGGAACGTACGTCTCGGAATCCGACGCGGAGGAAACCGCCCGACCGGGCGAGCCGAGCGGCCTTCTGACGCCGGAAGAGCTCGACGCCCTGCTGAGGAGCGACCTGTGAACGCCGCCCGACGCATCCTCCTGTGCAGCGAGCGCGAGACGGCCGATCGGCTTGTCGAGCGGCTCGGCGACGGCGTCTGCCGCACGGCCGACCCGTACGAAGGACTTCGCCTGATGGCCGAAGGCCCCTGGCCCGTCGTCGTTCTCGACACCGAGCCGGACGACATCGAGGCGTTGTGTCGGGCGGCGCGGAAGCTCCAGGGCGACGCCCGCCTGTATGCGATCTGCGATCCGCCGGGCGAACCCGACGCGATGCGCCTCGCCGGGTCGGTCATCGACGACTACTTTATCGAGCCCCCGTCGCGCGAGGACATCGTGCGCATGCGCCGCGACGCCGGGCTGAAGGTCGATGAGCCGCGGGCCTCAGCCGGACCCTCGGCCGATCGGACGGCGGAGACTTCGCCCGAAAGGACGGGCGACGGCGAGCCGGGCGAGTTGTTGCTCGGCCCCCGCGACGTCGCCCTGCTGATCGCGGCCGCGACGAGCCCGGCGTCGCTGGAGGCCCGCCTGGCGGAGTTCATGCGGGCGCGGACGGGCGTCGCCTGCACCTGGGCGGACGCGGACGATCCCGCGCTGCGGGTCTTCCCACTGCTGTACATGGGCGGCGACGTGCCCCGCGCGCTGGTGGGCGAGGACGAGTCGGCCGCCGAGAGCGAGGACATCCGACGGCTGATCGAGGACGTGCAGGATCTCCTGCCCGCGCTGGCGGACAACGCCCGGCGGATGGAAGGCCTGCATCGCCTCGCCATCACAGACCACCTGACCGGCGCGTACAACCGGCGGCAGTTCTACCTGCTGGGCGACCAGATTCTCCGCCGCGTCGGCAGGGAGAACCGGCGGGCGACGCTGCTGCTCTACGACATTGACGATTTCAAGCGGTACAACGACACGTACGGCTACGCAGCCGGCGACGAGATCCTTCGCGAGACCGCGTCGCTGGTCCGGCGCGTGACCCGTTCACACGACGTTGTCGCCCGGATCGGCGGCGACGAGTTCGCCGTGCTGTTCTGGGAGCGGGGGCGTCCGCGCTCGGCGGACAGCCATCCGCCCGACAGCGCCTCCGTCCTGGTCGATCGCTTTCGCCGGGCGCTGCGGAACCACTCGTTCGCCCTGCTCGGACCCGACGCTTGCGGGGCGCTTACGATCTCCGGCGGGCTGGCGAGCTTCCCCGACGACGGATGCACCGTGCGGGAGCTGCTCCACAGCGCCGACACCGCCCTCAAGGACGCCAAGCGCGCGGGAAAGAACCGCGTGCATCTCGTCGGCGCCGACGAGTAGCCGTCTGCCGTACGGCGTGTCGTCGCCGTTTAACGCGGAAGGGGGATAGTGTACAATCGGGTCGAGGTGATCGACATGAGCGCACGACGAATGCTGGTGGTGACGGTATGGGTGCTCGTCGCGGCGGGGGCGACCAAGGCGGGAGGAGCCCAGGAAGGGGCGCCGGCGAAGGCGTTCAAGCCCCAGGACGCCGTGGTGCGGTTCGTCAAGTGGGAGCAGGACGCGGTGCTGGGCAAGCCGGTGATCCTCGTGACCGTCACGCCGCCGAAGGGGGGAGACGCCCGCAAGTTCATGCTCACGAAGAAGAAGCCCAAGCTCGACGACTTCCAGGCGAACAAGGGCGACGTGGTGTTCATCAAGTCGCTCCAGGAGGGCGAGCTGGTGAAGGTCTCGGCCGGGGTGTGGAAGCAGACGCCGGTCATCGTCTCGGTCGAACCCTATGAGAAGAACCCCGGCGAGGAAGATCCGAACGCCTACGCCTTCGCCGGGGCGGACTACGAGGAGCTCGGTGGGCAGAAGTTCCTCGTGCTCAAGCTCAAGAAGTACGGAGAGACCACCACGGTCCACGTCCCAAACACCGAGCGGCACAGGAAGCAGGCGAGCCCCGACCCGAACATCGAGCTGAAGCTCTTCCAGATCAAGGAAGGGGACATGGTCGAGGTCGACGTCGACGTCATCCGCGGCAAGCCGTTCCTCGAGGACATCTGGCCTTACGTCCCACCGATCAAGGGAACCTTCCTCAAGGCGACGGAGACCGAGCCGAGCGAGGACATCCGGCGGATGACCATCACCGTCCGCACCGACGACGGCGAGGAGAAGGAGCTGCCGATCCGCACGCGCGAGCGGGCCGGAAAGGTCTACCCGTCCGCTTCGCTGGCGCGGGCCGCACGGGCGCTCGACAAGGGCGATTACATCGCCGTCAAGACACGCGAGCTCGCCACCGGCCCGGCCGTCGTGGATATCCGCAAGCTTCCCAAGCCCAAGGATCTCGACACGGAATCCGGCAAGGACGGAGCGGACGACGAGAAGCCGAAGGACGACAAGCTCGATCCCTTCGACCTCATCAAGGACGAGGACGACGACTGAGCGCCGCCGGGACCGCTCGTCGCCCGGCCGACGGGGACGGAAGACAACGGAAACGGATAGCGGGAACGTTCCAAGGGGAGAACGGAAGTCGGCATGGACCGTCTGGAGCTGTTCCACAGCGACGATCAGGACACCTTCCGCATCCCCTCGCTGGTCACGACGCCGGACGGGACCGTCTTGGCCTTCGCCGCCCGGCGCAAGGGCGGCAGCGGGGATTTCGGGCACGACACCGACGTGGTGCTCCGCCGCAGCACTGACGGCGGACGGAGCTTCGCGCCGATGACGACGATCGCCTCCGCCGCGGGCGCGGACATCCACAACGGGCCGGTCGTCCTCGATCCCGGCCGCGGACGCATCGTCAAGCTCTGTCGCTGCTGGCCGGTCCACGGAAACGCCAAGGCGTACGTCCGCCGCACGCCCTGGCGGGAGATGGTCGCCGCGGGGTACGTCGATCACGCGATCGTCAGCGAGGATGACGGCGAGACGTGGAGCGCCCCCCGCCCGATCGAGATCGACTGGCCGGGCGGGGCCCGCAACGTCGGCTGCGGCAACGGGACCCACGGCATCGTCCTCGCCGACGGAACGCTCGCCGTCGCCGGCGGGTTCACCGACGCCGACGACCGCACGAGAATCTGCCTGCTGCTCAGCGACGACGGCGAACGGTGGCGCATCGGGGCGACGTCGGCCGAGCCGGGAATCGTGCGGGAGTTCGTGTTCGAGCGGCGTTCCGACGATTCGCTCTATTTCAACTCGCGAACGAACGGGCGGCGACGGCTGGTCGCGCGGGGCGATGCCAACGGTCGGTCCGTCGGACCGTTCCGACCCGACGACGCCCTCGTCGAGAGCGTCTGCCACGCCGGGCTGACCCGCTGCACCGTCGCCGGCGCCGACGCGCTGGCGTTCTCCAACCCGGCCGTCGAGTCGCCGACCGGCCGGTGCGACATGAGCGCCCGCCGACGCCTGACCGTCCGCCTCAGCCGGGACGACGGACGGAGCTGGTCCGGCGGGCTGCTCGTGGACGAGGGGGCGAGCGGGTACAGCGACCTCGCCCGGGTCGGCGGACGGCTGCTGTGCCTCTACGAGAGCGGCCCGACGCTGTGTGACACGATGACGCTCGCGCGGATCG
>CAZADC010000191.1:0-7176 GCA_964483755.1 uncultured Planctomycetaceae bacterium
TGGGCGCGGAGCTCGTCGCCGCTGAGCGTCCGGCGGATCGCGTCGCGGTTCGACCGCCGGAAGCCGCAGTAGGCGCAGTCGTTGACGCAGCGGTTGCCGACGTAAAGCGGCGCGAACAGGACGATCCGGTTGCCGTAGACGTTGCGCTTGAGCCGCCGGGCGGCGTCGAAGATTTCCGCGATCAGCTCCGGCGAATCGGCCGCCAGCAGCGCGGCCGTCTCGTCGAGCGTCAGCGCCTGCTTTTCGAGACTCTTCGCGACGATCTCGCGCACCCGCGTCGCCGGCGGAGTCGGACGGTCGATGAGCCGTTCGAGCGCGTCGTCGTCGATGAAGTCGACGGCGCCGTCGCTGAGCGTCGTGTCGGCGAGGTGGGTCATGGGTGCACCGCTTCCTCGGGCGCGTCGGCCCGTCGGGTCTTCACGAGCGAGTCGCCCCGCCCGGCGCCCACGCGCCGGCCGATGCCCTCGATGCGCCGGCGCATGCAGGCATGGCAGTGGTCGGGCGTCTCGCGGATGCACGCCTTGGCGGGGTAGATCTCGTAGAGCGCGCGGTAGCGCGCGGGCGTGACGTTGGGCATGACGACGTTCGCCCCGCGGGCGAGCCCCGTCTCCCTGCCGTCGGCGAGATTCAGCGTCGCCAGCGCCGTCGTCGACGGGATGTTCGCGTACGGCTGGACGAGCCGGGCGAGCGCCAGCACGCGGTAGGTCATCTCCTCGGTGGCGGGGACCTGTCCGTCGGCGGGCTCTCCGGCCGGCGCGTCCCGCCCGAGCGGCGTACCCGGGTGGGCGATGAACGGACCGAGCCCGATCATGTCCAGGTCGAGCTCGGCGAACAGCGCGACGTCGCGGGCGAGGTCGTCGAACGTCTGTCCGGGGATGCCGACCATCACGCCGCCGCCGACCTCGTAGCCCATCTCGCCGAGACGCCGCAGCATGGCGATGCGGTCGGATCGCTCGCCGGGACGCGACGGGTGGATCCGCTCGAACAGGTCGCGGCGCGACGTTTCGAACCGCAGGAGGTAGCGGTCCGCCCCGGCGCGGCGCCAGGCGATCAGCTCCTCGTCGGACCGCTCGCCCAGACTCAGCGTGACGGCCAGCAGCGTCTCGTCCTTGACGGCGGCCACGAGGGAGGCGATCCGTTCGCCGGTCAGCTCCGGGTCTTCGCCGGCCTGGATGACGACCGTCCCGTAGCCGAACGCTGTCGCCCGTCGGGCGCAGTCGAGCACTTCGGCGTCGGTCATCCGGTAGCGCCGGAGCTCGGTGTTCGGCGCCCGAAGCCCGCAGTACAGGCACGAGCGGGCGCAGACGTTGGACATCTCGATGAGCCCGCGGAGATGGACGTCGTCGCCGACGCACCGTCGGCGCACCGCGTCCGCCTCGGCGTAGAGTTCCTCCAGGCGCCGGGGGTCAGCTTCCTCCAGCCACGCTTTGATCCGTTCGATTCGCATGGTTCGCGTGCTCGGCGTCGCTTGCGGCGGGTTCATCGTCGGCCTCGCGCGCGTCGCGACGCAGCGTCACGGTGAACGTGCTGCCGACGTCCGGTTCGGACTCGACCCTCACGTCGCCGCCGTACAGGCCGGTGAGCTTCCTGAGGATCGACAGCCCGAGCCCGCTGCCCAGGATGTCGCGCGTCTTGTCGTTCCTGATGCGGACGAACTCCTCGAACAGCCTCTCGGCGTCCTCGGGTTCCATGCCGATGCCGGTGTCGGCGACCTCGATCCGCACCGTCTCCTCGTCGCCGGCGAGCGTGACGTCCACCCGTCCGCCCGGGCGGTTGTACTTCACGGCGTTGGAGATCAGGTTGTTGAGGATGATCTCGATTTCACCGGGGTCGGCGTACATCCGCTGCGGAGCGTCGGCGTGCAGCTCCATGGTCAGGTCCGACTCCCCGGCCGCGGGGGCGTTGGTCTCGATCGACCGCTCGGCGATCTCGCGGAGGTCCACCTCCGCCAGCTCGCGGCGCTTCTGCCCGGACTCGATCCGCGTCAGGTCCAGCAGGTCGGTGATGAGCTTCCGCATGCCGTCGAGGCGATCGAGGCTCCGGCCGACCATCTTGTCGTAGTCGCCGATCTGGTCGCCGGCGGCCCGGTCCTTCATGATACGCAGGTATCCCTCGATCGCCGAAAGCGGGGCCTTGAGCTCGTGCCCGAGCACGCGGATGAACTCGAACCGGACGCGGCGCTTCTCCTCGGCGAGGCGGCGGGCCTGGCGCTGGAGCATGATGTGCCGGGCGGCCTTGCGCACGGCGGCCTTGAGCTCGTCCGGCGTGAAGGGCTTGGCGAGGAAGTCGTACGCGCCGCGCTTGGTCGCGCTGACGGCCGTCTCGAGCGAGGCGTAGGCGGTGATCATCACCGTCAGCATCTCGTCGCGGCGGTCGCCGAGCCGGTCGAGCATCTCCAACCCGGTCATGCCGGGCAGCTTGTAATCGAGCAGGAGGATGTCCGGAGCTCGCTCGGCGATCATCTCCAGCGCCTGCTCGGCCGACTCTGCGGCGCGGGTCTCGAAGCCGATCTCGCCGTTGATGTCCTCGAGGCGGACGGCGAAGCGGCGCATGGCGCGCTCGACGCCCGCGCGCATCCCCGGCTCGTCGTCCACCACCAGCACGCCCAGCTTGTCCGTCGCGTCGTCGGTCATCGTCGTCTCGTGGTCAGTGCGGTGAGGCTATTGTGCCTTCCCGGCCGCTTCGGCGAGGAGGCGGTCGATCTCGCGTTTGAGCTGCTCGAACCGGACGGGTTTGGCGAGCGCCACGTCCGCCTTGATCCACGACCGCTCTTCGCTCGTGGCGGCGTCGAACTCGTGTCCCGTCTCGGCCGTCACGCCGGTGACCATGATGACCGGCACGTCCGGCGCCTTCTTCTTCAGGTGGTAGCAGAGCGTGAAGCCCGCGTCGACGTGCTCCATCATCAGGTCCACCACGGCGATGTCGAACGTCCCGCCGTCGAGCATCTCCTCGGCCTCGGCGACGGACCGGGCGTCCAGAACATCGAAGCCCGCGCTCGTCAGCAGGAGCTTCTGCTGGGCGAGGAAGTCCGGGTCGTCGTCCACGAGGAGGACGGTTCGCTTTTCGGTGTCGTCGGTCATGGGTGCTCCTTCGCGTCGGCTATGCCGCGTCGTCAGTCCTGTTTCGCATTCCTGGGCAGCGACACGGTAAACGTCGTGCCGGTCGGCCCGGCGTCGGGGTCGGCGTTGGATTCCACGCTGACGTCGCCGCGGTGCATCTTCACGATGCCGTAGGTCACCGCCAGTCCGAGCCCGGTGCCCTTGCCCATCTGCTTGGTGGTGAAGAACGGCTCGAAGATCTTGTTGAGATTCTCCTGCGGGATGCCGTGCCCGCTGTCGGCGACCACGAGTCGCACATCCTCGTCGCCCCCCTCGACCCGGACGGTCACGTCGCCGCCGTCGTCGCTCATCGCGGCGAAGGCGTTGGTCACGAGGTTGGTCAGCACCTGCGTGATCTGGTCGGCGTCCACCTCGGCGACCGTGTCCTCGCCGCTCCGCTCGACGTTCACGGTCACGCTGTCCGGCGCCTGCAGGGCGAGCATGCACTTGCCGGCCAGCTCGGCGATGTCGGCCGGCTGGAGCACGACACGCGTCTGCCGGGCGAAGTTCAGCAGCCCGGAGACGATCTTCTTGCAGCGGTCCGCCTCGCGGGCGAGGGTGCCGAGGTCCTCGCGCATCTCGGATTCGCCCGGCGCCTCCTCCAGCAGCAGGTGGGCGTACATCAGCACCACGCCGAGGGGGTTGTTCACCTCGTGCGCGATGCCGGCCGCGAGCTGGCCCATGCTGGCGAGCTTCTCGGACTGCATCAGCGCCTCCTGGGCGCTGGCGAGCTGCTCGTGCGAGACGGCGAGCTCCCGGACGGTCTGCCCGAGCCGCTCGATGGTGTGCGGGAGGCACATCTCGTTCTCGGCGAGCCCCTTGAAGATCGCCACCGCGTGCTCACGGCAGGTGTCGTACCCGCACGCGCCGCAGTTGAGCTCGTCCTCGGGCCTGAACTTTCCCATCCGCGCCATGATCTGCTCGATCTCGTCGCCGAACGGCACGGGGATGCGCTGGTCGTTCGCCGTGAAGGTGCGGGACAGGTCCAGATCGACCAGCCGCTCCATCTGCGCGCGGCAGGCGTCGGCGTCGCGCGCCGCCATCGTCCGCCGGACGTGCTGGCTGACCCGGGACCGCCGGGAGAACAGGGGCGCCTTGCAGCTCGTGCCCGGGCCCATGATGCACCCGTTGCAGGCGAGAATCTCCAGCAGGCGGGCGTCGAGGTCGCCGGACTCGAACTCCTTGATCGCCTCGACGAACCCGCTTCGCCCGTCCGCGGCGACGACCTCGCCGGTCATCAGGTCCTCGTCGATGCTGGCGGCCTGGAGGAGCCCCCGGCTGATGGCGAACAGCGCGCCCGCGCCGGCGTGCGGCGGGTCGAAATCGCTCGCCTCGACGGTTCCGGCGTCCAGCTCCGCCTCCTCGAACATCCGCTCGAGCTCGATGAACGTCAGCGCGGCGTCCACCTCCTCCGGAAGATTGATGCTGGCGGCCTCGCCCTTCTTGGCGACGCACGGACCCACGAACACGATCTTCAGGTTTTCGCCGTGCAGCTCGTGCAGGGCGCGGGCGACGGCGACCATCGGCGAGACGATCGGCGCCAGGGAGTCCACCAGGTCCGGATGGTACCGTTCGACGAACGCCACCACCGCCGGGCAGCTCGTGGCGATGTAGCGTTTCTCGCGGTCGCGCTCCAGCAGCCTGCGGTAGCGGTCGGCGACCAGGTCCGCCCCGAAGGCGACCTCGTTGACGTGGTCGAAGCCCAGCGCCCGCACCATGCCGACGAACCGCCGGTACGGATACTCGATGAACTCGGCCGGGAAGCTCGGCGCCACGCACGCGGCGACGGGGTCCGTACCGGCGAGCAGCGCCCGCACCCGATCCACCGAATCGAGCACCTGCTTGGCGTTCTGGCTGCACACGCGGACGCAGTTGCCGCACCCGATGCAGCGGCCGGGAATCACCTCGGCCTGCCCGTCGGCGATACGGATCGCCTTGGCCGGACACTCCCGCACACACGTGTAACACACGCGGCAGCGTTCCTTGATCGTGCTGACCAGCGGAATGTCTTCCTGGTGGATCACGTCATTGTCACCGATGTCTTCGCTCGATTCTCCTGCGATGCCCTTCGTCTACAGCAGCACTTCGCGCTTCGCGTAGTTCGTGTGCAGCAGGTGGTGGCTCTTCTCGCCGAGCGGCTCGCCGAGGTACTCGTCGTAGAGGCGCTGGACCGACCGGTTGTGATGGCTGGCCCGCACGGGCTCGGCGCTGTCGATCTTGTAGAGGGACTTCGCCCGCGCCCGGATGGCGGCCGGGTCGGCGGCGAGCGGCTGTCCGCCGCCGGCGACGCATCCGCCGGGGCAGGTCATCACCTCGATGAAGTGCAGGTCGTCGCGCCCGTCGCGGAGCTGGTCCATGAGCTTGCGGGCGTTTCCCAGCCCGTTGGCGACGGCGACGCCGAGGGCGACCCCGTCCACCTCCAGCCGGGCCTCCTTCAGGCCCTTGGCGCCGCGGACGTCCTTGACGTCGAGGTTTTCGAGCTCGCTGCCGGTGATCATCCAGTGGGCGGTTCGGATGGCGGCCTCCATCACGCCGCCGGTCGCGCCGAAAATCTTCCCCGCCGTCGTCCGCTCGCCGAAGGGCGTGTCGGCCGGCTCGCCGTCCATCGTGCGGATGTCCAGCCCGCGGGCGCGGATCATCCGCGCCAGCTCGCGCGTCGTCAGCACGGCGTCCACGTCGGCGACGCCGTCGGCGTACATCTCGCCCCGCTGGGCCTCGAACTTCTTGGCGGTGCAGGGCATCACGGACACGCTGAAGATCTCCCGCCGGTCCAGCCCCTCCCGCTCGGCGAAGACGCTCTTGATCACCGCGCCGAGCATCTGCTGCGGGCTCTTGCACGTGGAGACATTCGGAAGGAACTCCGGGTAGAACTGCTCGACGAACTTGACCCACCCGGGACTGCAGCTCGTCATCATCGGCAGCGCGCCGCCGGTCTTGACGCGCCGGACCAGCTCGGCCGCCTCCTCCATGATCGTCAGGTCGGCGGCGAAGCTCGTCTCGAACACCCGGTCGAAGCCCATCCGCCGCAGCGACGCGGTCATGGCGCCGGCGACGTCTCGCCCCGCCTTCATGCCGAACTCCTCGGCGAGCGTCACGGAGATGCTCGGCGCGTGCTGGACGACGACGAGCTTGTCCGGGTCGGCCAGGGCGGCCGTCACTTCCTTGGCGTAGCTCTGCTCGTGCAGCGCGCCGGTCGGGCAGACCATGATGCACTGCCCGCAATTGACGCAGCTCGACACGTTCAACCCGCGGTCGAAGGCGGTGGTGACCGTCGCGCCGCTGCCGCGCCCGGCGAAGTCGATCGCCGCGACGCCCTGGACCTCCTCGCACACGCGGACGCACCGCCCGCAGAGGATGCACTTGGCCGGGTCGCGCACGATCGCCGGGCTGGATGTGTCGGCGAAGCGGCGGTTCTTCTCGCCGGTGTAGCGCCGCTCGCGGACGCCGAGCTCCTCGGCGAGCCCCTGCAGCTCGCATTCGCCGCTGCGGACGCAGTAGAGGCAGTCGTCGGGGTGGTTGCTCAGCAACAGCTCGATGATCGTCTTGCGCGCCCGCAGGACACGCGGGGAGTGGGTGCGTATCTTCATCCCCTCGGCCACGGGGTACGCGCAGCTCGGGACGAGCCCCCTCATGCCCTCGACCTCGACCACGCACATCCGGCAGGCGCCGGTCGGCGTGAGCCCGGGCACGTGGCAGAGCGTCGGGACGCTGATCCCGGCGCGCTTCAGCGTGTCGAGGATCATCTCGCCGGGCTTCGCCTCGACCGTCCGGTTGTTCACTTCCACGGGTATCACGTTCGCTCCTCCGGGCTATTCCACGTACACGGCGTCGAACCGGCACGCCTCGAGGCACGCGCCGCACCCGACGCACTTGTCGGGCACGATGTAATGCGGGCTCTTCCGCGCGCCCATGATCGCGTCGGCGGGGCACTTCCGTGCGCACAGCGTACAGCCGGTGCACTTGTCGGGATCGATGGCGTAGGTCAGCAGGTCGGTGCACGCGCCGGCCGGGCAGCGCCGCTCGTAGACGTGGGCTTCGTACTCGTCGCGGAACCACCGCAGCGTGCTGAGCACGGGGT
>CAZADC010000192.1:0-7135 GCA_964483755.1 uncultured Planctomycetaceae bacterium
GTTCCGGCTGTCGCGTGTACCACTCGAAGTTCGGTGAGGGACGGGTGATGAGCGTCAACAGCCAACCGTGGCCGCACACGCGCGCGGACGTGGCGTTCGAGGACTGGGGACTCAAACGCCTGGTGCTTGCGAACGCCTCGCTGGAGCTGCTGGACGAGGAGTGAGGTCCTTCGGCGCCGGCGGATCCGCGGGCCGGGCTCGGCGTTCGCGATCGGTTCACCACGTTCCGGACAGCGGCGGTCCGAGCTCCGCACTCCGGCACAGCGCGTCGGCGGTCCAGGCGAGCATCCACGCGAGGTTCTCCGCCGGGCGCAGCGTGACGCCGCCACTGATCTCGCGATGCCCCGCGCCCCGGACGATCTCCTCCGGATCCCAGTCCAGGATCCAATCGAGCGCCCTGCGGGCGCGCATGCCGTACTCGCCTTCCTCGGCGGGCGTGAGCAGTCCCGCCTCGCGGCAGTCGAGGAAGTTCATCACGGCCGCGCCGGCCATGCCCGTAAAACCGTCATCACGCCGGGTGATCCCGACCCCGCCGTCGTCGAACTGGCACCGGTCGAACGCCCAGCGCATCCCGGCCGTCGCGCGCGACCGGATGAGCCGGCGCGTCTTGCCGTCCCTTGTCCACGCGTGAAGGCGTGTGAGGAAGTCGACCGCTTCGCGGGTCGAGAAGCCCCACGATGTCCTGTCCAGGCGGCGTCGCCCCGAGACGTGCTCGGCCTTGATCTCGATCGGCCAGGGGCAGACGACCCACGACCCGACCGACTCGGAGAAGCACCCGCTGTCGCTGTCCGGGCGGTCCGGAACGTGCGGGCGGAGATAGTACCCGGCCAGCCCCTCCAGGTCCCCCAGCACGTCGTCCCTGCGGGTGACCTCGTAGCAGGACGCCAGCCCGCGCCCGACCAGTCCGAGATCGTCGCTGAAGGCGCCGTCCACGTCCCGATCCACCCCGGACGGCGCGTAGCCGATGCGAAACCACGGCCCGCGGTCGGTCCGGAAGTGCCCCAGCCAGTCGTACAGGGCGGCCGCCTTGCTGAGGAAGCTCGTCTCCCGCAGGTGGGCGCCCAGCAGCCCGCGGCACAGCGCGTCGAGCGTGATGCCCGCCATCCACGAACGGCTCGTCAGGTAGGCCGCCTGCGGACGGATGGAACTGCCGCTCGCCCGGCGGACGGACTCGATGACCTGCTCGGCGTAGTGGTCGTACTCGCCGCCGGACGGATCCCGCACGACGGCGAGAAGGTACAGCACGCAGCGATCGGCCGCTTCGACGTAGTCGGCGCGGCCCAGTTGCTTCCCCGCTCGGTACAGCGCCAGCGCCATGAACGGCGGGGAGTGCAGGTTGGACGGGCCGATAAGATCATCGCCCAAGGCCATCTTCGCGAAGGGCGTTCTGTCCGGATCGGGACGACCCGTGGACGTCAGGGTCGACGCGAAGTGATCGCAGATTGCCGTGACCAGGCGCTTCCCACGGTCGTCCATTGCCTTCTCCTCAATTCCGGGGCTGCCCGCGGGCCGTGAATCCAGCACGCTCGAAGCTCAGACCGGACAGGTCCGACCCCGTCCGGCCGAAGTCGGGCAAGTCCCTTGCGGCGGTGCGTCTCGCCTTCCGAGACCGGCGCGTGCCTTGCCGAGCGGTGTCCGGGCACGCCGCCTGGGCGCCGCGCATTTTGCATGCGGGTCTGCTCAGTAGGCCAGGTCGCGGAAGTCTTCGATGCGGTGGAAGGTGATCAGGTTGCCGTCGTGCGGCGTCCTGGCCCGCTCGTCGCCGCTGCGGCTGAGGATGACCAGGTCGTCGCCGTCGATCGCCATCGACGCGTAGTGACGCGACGCCACCTCCGTCGGTCCGGCCGCAACCAGGCCCGCGAAGCACCAGTCCACCATGTTCTTCGAGAAGTGCAGTTGCAGCCGGCGGCGCTCGTTGTTCGGCAGGTTGTAGCGGTCGGGCGGCAGGCGATCGGGGCGGGTCATGCTGTCCGTCGCCTGCGTGCTCAAAAGCCAGTACAGCTCGCTCTCCTCGTCGTACAGCACGTGAAACTTCATCTGCCCGCCGGGCATCGGCACGAAAAGCATCTTCCTCCCCGAAGGAGCGGTCTCGAGCATGGTCTTCATCGTCCCGGTCCCCGGCTCCTGGCCGTGCTCGACCACCTTGGCCATCGCCGCGTATCCCGTCCCGCCGGTGTGGGCGCGCATGAACAGATGAAACGTCCGACCGCTCGGGTCATGCCACAGATGGTCGGGGTCCGTGATCTGCACCACGTTGGTTTCCAGCCAGCCCATCGGCGCCATGTTCCGCCTCGCCGCCGTCATGCTGCCGGCGGGGTAGGGGCAGTCGAAGAACGGCACGCCGAAGAAGTCGAGGTCCGGGTCCTTCTCGATGTTTGCGACCACGTCACGGAAGCTCAGCTCGGAGGCGAACGTCCAGTTGTCCCGATGGGTCAGGTCGGCCTCGACGCGGCCGCGCATGAGCACCGGCGCCATCTCGCCGACGTACCACGTCTTGACGTCGAACGTGACGCGTCGCTCCATGACCAGGTACACGCAGCCGTTGGCGTAATGCACGTTGCACGGGGCCTGGTGCCAGAACTGCCCTTCGGTGAGCTTCACCGGCTCGCCCCAGGTGTTGCCGCCGTCGTCGGAACGCATGATCTTCAGGTCGCCGGCGTGCCCGAGCACGTACAGGGCGTCGCCGGCTGCGAACGGCCGGGCGTGCATGAACGGGAAACGGCTGCGGAGTCGCCAGGTCTCTCCGCCGTCGTCGGAGGTGTACACCCGCCCCTGCCAGGCCCGTCCGTCACGGTCGCGCCGGTATTTCGGACCCTCCAGGTCGGCCGCGCCGGGTCCGCCAAGATCGATCGTCGCCACCAGCCGGGGCCCGGCGGTGGCGACGAGGCGTCCTCCGTCCAGCCGGGCGATCCCCGGACTGTAGGAGAATACGCGATCGGCGTCGGGCGATTCGTAGACCGTCACGTGCTCGTCGGCCAACGGTCGGACGGTCCGGCATGCCGAGGCGCTCTGCGACGACGATATCTGCCGACCAGCCGACCCCTGCTCGTCAGGCCGGCGCGATTGCGGGGCATCCTTCATGGTTCGTTCCCGGAAGTTCCCGATGCGGTGGAAGGTCAGGTAATTGGAATCGTGGCAGTTCGGGGCGTCGCCGAAGGCGGTGCGGACGACGGCGACAATATCATCTCCGTCGAAGTGCCAGTCGGCGTACTGGAAGCCGGTCGTCCGCACGTCCCGGTGGTAGAGGACGACAGATCGCACCTCCCACTCATCGAGCGTCTTCGCGCTGGTCAGCGCCAACGTGTTGCGCGTGCGCTCCGCGTTGACCGCCCGCTCGAGGCTTTCTTCCTGCGCCCAGTTGGTCAGCGACCACCAGCGGTCGGATTGCGGATCGTAGCGGATGGTGAATTTCTTGCAGCCCCCTGCAAACGGAAAGTACCCGCCCTCGCGGTCGAAGGTGAGCTGCTTCCCGTCGGCCGAGAGGTTCAGCATGCCGGCGACGCCCCCGCGCTCGGGTTCGTGCACGCGGAGGATGTCGAAGAGCTTGCCGTTGCGATCGGCGACGATGTTGCCCTCGTCGGTCAGGAACATGCCCGCCGGGTGAGGGTGTGACGCCGCGCCCGTGCTGACCCTCCAACTCGACGCCCGCAGCAGGTCGGCGTCCGCCTCGGCCGAGAGGACCACGAACTCGCAGGGCTGGCCCCACTTGCGCGGGCCGGGGCGGCGGCGGGCGGCGGCCTTGTAGAGTCGCCCGCGCCATTCGAGCATGGCGCCGGACGCGATGCCGTAAAGCCATCGCTCGTCGGCCGGGAGGATGATCCCGCTGTCGGCGTCCTCCGGTTCGGTCCACGACCGTCCGCCGTCGTCGGAGCGGCGGATCACCAGCGTTCCCCATCGCCCGCCGCTGCCGAGGATGTAGAGCTTGCCTCCACATACGAACAGCCGGGACCAGAACTGGCCTTTCAGCGTTGCCGTCTGCTTCCACGTCTCGCCCTTGTCGTCGGAGCGAAAGACGGCCGTGGTGTCGTAGCTCGTGCCCGGCCCGAAGAAGTCGTGGCTGGCGACGTAGCTGCCGTCGGACAGGATCGCCAGGCTCGGGCTTCCCAGGTGAACCCTTTCCGGGTCCGGGCTTCGGTCGATGATGGTGCCGGGGGGTTTCATCGGATCCTCGCGTGTCCTCTGAGAGTAGCCGCCGGCTGCGAACACCAGCAGAACCGCGACCAGACACCATATCTTCGCCTGCCTGCGCGACGCGTACGTACCTGTTCTCATTCGATGGCGTCTCCCGCCGCCAGCTTCCGCGAACCCAGGGCAGAATGCAAGGTGACGCCGCCGGGGTATCGAAGGATGAAAGCTGCCGCGGACGTGCGACAGACCACGCAACCAGGGCAGTTCCCCGCAGAGTCGTCATGTGTTCGCCTAGGATGGAACGATGTCCTCATTCCAGTCGTTCCTTTCCATGACGGCGGGCGCCCCTCCCGCCGATGCGAATCGAGGTGTGCATGAGATGCAGTCAGATCATTGTGCTGCTGACGGCCGTTGTCGCGGCGACCGGCTGTCGGACACTGGCGCCCCGCTCGTCGGTCGATGAGGGGAACCCGGGTGCTCCGCCAGCGGGGTTTGCGGCGGGAGCGCCGCCGGCCGATCGCGGCCAGCCGGGCGACAGGCCCGCGGAGTCCGTCGAGATCGACGCCGACGCGGAGCTCGGAGACTATCTCGCGTACGCCGCGCTGCACAGTCCGAAGCTCGAGGCGGCCTTCAACCGCTGGAAGGCGGCCGTCGAGCGGGTCCCCCAGGTCAGCGCCCTGCCCGACCCGCGCCTGAGCTATCGCTACTACATCCGAGCGGTGGAGACGCGGGTCGGTCCGCAGCGGCAGGGGTTCGGACTCTCGCAGACGTTTCCCTGGATCGGCAAGCTCGAGCTCCGCGGGGACGCCGCGGCGCAGGCCGCGCGGGCCGAGCGGCACCGATACGAGGCCGAGCGCCTGAAGCTCTTCCGGCGCGTCAAGGACGCGTACTACGAGTACGCGTGGCTGGACCAGGCGGCGCGGATCACGCGCCGGAACCTGGACCTGCTGACGCAGATCGAGCAGGTCGCCCGCCAGGCGTACGAGGGGGACCGGGCGAGCTACGCGGACGTGATTCGAGCCCAGGTCGAGCACGGCAAGCTGAGCGACCGCCTGGAATCGCTGGAGGACCTGCGGGGACCGATCGCCGCGCGTCTGAACGCGGCGCTGAATCGCCCGCCCGGCGCGCCGCTGGGGAACGTCCGTCCGGACGACGCCGGGTCGGTCGAGCTGGACGACCAGCGCCTGGCGGCGCGGCTCGAAGAACACAACCCGGAGCTGGCCGCCCTCGCCCGCGAGGCCGAGCGGGCCGAACGGGAGGTGGACCTGGCCCGCAAGGCGTATTTCCCCGACGTCACGCTGGGCGTGGATTACATCGATACGGGCGATTCCATCGGCGGACGGCATCCCGACGACGACGGCAAGGACCCGGTCGTGGCGATGGCGTCGATCAACCTGCCGATCTGGTGGGACAAGCTGGCAGCCGGCGTGCGCGAGGCGAAGCGTCGCCGCGCCGCCGTCGTCAGCGAGCGGCGTCAGCGGGCGAACGACCTGCAGGCCGAGCTGAAGATGGCGCTGTACGATTACCGCGACGCGAAGCGGAAGATCGGACTGTACCGCGACACCCTGATTCCCCAGGCGCGTCAGGCGCTGGAATCGTCCCGGACGGCCTTCTCGGCCGGGAAGGCGGCCTTCGCCGACGCGGTGGACGCCGAACGGGTGCTGCTGGAGTTCGAGCTCTCCTACGAGCGAGCCCGCGCCGATCGGGCGCAGGCGCTGGCGCGCATCGAGGAGCTGCTCGGCGCGTCCGCGTCAGCGCCCGGGCGGACACCCGCCTCGCAGCCCGTCGCGCCGTGACCTTCTGGCGTCCGGCGGGACCCCGACGGCGCCTCCCGCGTAGAATTGTATAGCCGCTCGTACAACTGACATGACGCGGTCCGGCCCGCCGCGCGAAGGGAAACGGCATGAGCAAATCGGACCGGCGCATTTCGTCAATCGTGTTCGGCACGCTGGGCCTCCTGGCGGCCGGGCTGGTCGGCGTCGCCGTCGGGGCGGCGCTGTACTGGGGGCTTTCGCCCGCTGACGGCCGCGCAGCCGCGTCGGCGCAGGCGACGGCGACGGCGGAAGCCGACGCCGAGCGGACCGTCTGGACGTGCTCGATGCACCCGCAGATCCATCAGTACGAGCCGGGCAACTGCCCGATCTGCGGGATGGAGCTCATCATCGCGTCGAAGGCGCCCTCCGGCGGCGTCGGGTCCCGCACGTACGTCACAAGTCCCGCGGCCCGGGCGCTGATGGACATTCGCACCGCCCCGGTCGAGCGGAAGTTCGTCGAGGCGGACGTGCGCCTGACCGGCAAGGTTGCCTACGACGAGACCCGCCTGGCGCAGATCGCCGCGTGGGTCCCCGGACGCCTTGACCGTCTCTACGTGGACTACACGGGCGTGCCGGTGCGCAAGGGCGACCACCTCGTGGAGATCTACAGCCCGGACCTGCTCGCCGCGCAGCAGGAGCTGCTCCAGGCCCGCCGCGCCGTGGACGCGCTGTCCGGCGGGTCGGCCTCGGCGCGGGAGATGGCGCGGTCCACGCTGGAATCCGCGCGGGAGAAGCTCCGCCTGTGGGGGCTGACGGCCGGGCAGATCGACGCCGTCATCGAGCGGGGCGGGCCGAGCGATCACGTGACGATCTACGCCCCCATCGGCGGAATCGTCATCCACAAGAACGCCACGGATGGCATGTACGTCGAGACCGGCACGAAGATCTACACCATCGCCGACCTTTCGCAGGTCTGGGTGCAGCTCGACGCGTACGAGTCCGACCTCGTCTGGCTGCGCTACGGGCAGGACGTCGAGTTCACCTCCGTGAGCTACCCCGGCGAGACGTTTCACGGACGGATCGCCTTCATCGATCCGGTGCTCGACTCCCGGACCCGGACGGTCAACGTCCGCCTCGACGCGCCGAACCCCGACGGCCGACTCAAGCCCGGCATGTTTGTCCGCGCGGTCGTGCATCCGCGCGTCGCGGCGTCCGGGAAGGTCATGGCGCCGGAGCTCGCCGGCAAGTGGATC
>CAZADC010000193.1:0-5860 GCA_964483755.1 uncultured Planctomycetaceae bacterium
CCCAATTGATGGAAGCCACATTAATTGCGCTGAGCCGCCGTGCGCCGATGTCAGGTGAAACCGGAGGGGATAAGGTTGTCCTGCAGCGCCTTGAGATGGCGGACGGGCATCACCACCTGGAAGCTGTACCGCACGACTTCGTACTCGGGACTCGTGGTCCGCTGCGTCAGGGACACGGCGCCCTCGACGGCGCGAATGCCTGCCCCCGTCCCGGCGCCGCTGCCGTACGGGTCGAACCCGCCGTACCCGCCGTACCCGCCGGACCCGCCGTATCCGTCATAGCCGCCGGGCTCGCCGTAGGGGCCATAGTCGCCGTAAGGCGGCTGGCCGCCGGGCGGGGCGCCCTCGCCCGGCGAAGGCGTCGGCGTCGTGCGCCGCGGCGTCTGGCGGTCGATCGGGGCGCCGCTGACGTAGTAGTCTTCCTCGATTTCGATCGTGATCAGACGTTTGACGGCCGCGTTGATCACCGTCGGACTCTTCACCTCCGCGCCCGTCCCGCCGAACGCCTGCTGGTTCGTGCGGTTGATCGCCGCGACGATGTCCTCGCTCACCCACAGGTTCACCATCGCGTCCCACAGCAGATCGTTCGGCGCGCTGGCGTCGGGGATCTCGAATACGCGGTCGAAGCTGCTCTCCGCGGCGTAAATCTGCCCGTCGCTGGCCTTGCGGACCATCACGTTGACCAGCGCCTCGCGGGCGATCTTCTGCTCGGCGGTCGCACCGGTTCGACGTCCGGCCGCGCCGTTCGTCATCCAGGGCGCAGCCCCGGCGGGCATTTCCCCGCCGTACGGTCCGGGATACTCGCCCGGCGGCACATCCTCGGGAACGCCCGTCGGCCTTTCGCCGTCCTCGCCGTTCTCGCCTCGTTCGCGCTCCTCGCGTTCGCGCTTTGCGCGGTACAGCGCCTCGAGCGCGCGGGTCTCGGCGGCGATCTCCTTCTCGCCGGGCGGGCCGGTGGGCTTCATCGACGCCAGCAGCTCGCGCACGCGCTCGATGTACCGCTCCGTGAACGTGAGCTGCAGGCCGTACTGCTTGTAGAGGTCGGGCTGGATGGGGAACGCCGGCACCGCCCTGCCCGCCACGGGCAGGGGCAGCGGCTCGTAGTTCCGCTCGTTCCAGGAGACGCTCGCGTCGCGGACGGCGTTGCGGGATTTGCGGATCTGCTCGACGAAGGTCCGCCGCGCCTCGACGACCTCTTCGTTGACCAGTTCGCCCCGGACGACGCGCTGGAGCCTGTCGGACAGGCCCTTCCGTTCGCGGATGCGCGTCTCGATGTCGGCGGTCACGCCTGCGTCCATCGCCAGCATGATCCCGCCGACCACGAGCACCACCAGCGCCACCACGATGACGAACAGGTTCTGACGGATGAATGTCATGTCGATTACTCCGGCTGCTCGGATTGCGGCTCGGGAACCGCGATGTCCTCTTCGACGACCTCGATCAACCAGCCGATCCGGAAGCCCGTGTCGCGGGCCATGCTCATCTCGGGGAACAGCGGATCGGGCATGACCACCTCGGGGGTCGCCTCCTCACCGTCCCGCCCGGGCATGCGGCGCGGGGTGCGGGTTTCGGTGTCCCGCCGGACCTCCGCCTCCGTCCTGACGGTCCGGGCCCATCCCTTGAGCTTCAGCGGCGTCAGCACGTCGGCGATCTCCTCGCTGCGCCGGGTGATCGCCGGGAGAAGCTGCTGGTTGGTGGCGCCGCGGCTCAGCGGCGTGCGCGCGTCGATGACCACCCAGCACCCGCGGCGCGGCGCGGTCGGCTCGGCGGTCGCGGCGCCCGACGACTCGGCCGCTGCGGCGACGGGGCTCGCCGTCGGGGTCCGCCGGTCGCCCTGGAGAAGCGACTCGGCCGTGACGGCGTTGACGTCGTCGACGTAGCGGACCTCCATGTTCTCGACCTGGACGATCGCCCACTCGCTGCGCGGTTTGGCGGCAAGCCGGTCGAGCACTTCCTGCCGCTTCGCCTGCGCCTCGGGGCCCGTGCCGGTCACGCGCGAGTATGCCTCGTAGAACGCCTGGTCACGCGCCCCCGAGCGGATCGATCGGGAAACGAGCGTCTCCACCGACGGCCAGAAGTTCCGGTAGTTGTAGAGATTCACGTACCAGGCGATCTGGTCGACCTCCTCGTCGCCCTGCCCGCTGAGCCGGCGGTACTCGCTCTTGAGGCGGTCGAGGCGGCGCACCTCGCGCTGCGCGTCGGCGGGCAGCCCGGCGGCGAGACTGGCCCGATCCGCGTAGGATCGGAACAGCATGATCGCCAGGGCGGCCAGGATCATCGCCGCCGCCGCCGCCCACCACGGACGCTTCCGCGCCCAGACGCGCTTTCGGCTGACCTCGCCGGGCAGGAGGTTCGTGGCGACGCGGCTCTGCTCGAGCCCCTGCGCCGCGAGTCCGTAGGCGACCGCGCAGCTCAGGACGTTTTCGTTGAAGGCCGGGGCGTTGACGTCCGGGCCCGGCTGGAGCCGGTTGAACGTGTCGACCCGCGAGACGGGGATGCTCAGGTTCTGCTCGAGGAACTTCTGCAGGCCGGGCAGGCGGAAGCCGTTGCCCAGCCCGACGAGCTTCTTGAAGCGCGTCTCGCGGTGCAGCGAGGTGTAGTACCCGATCGACCGCTGGATTTCCTGGACCAGGTCGGCGAAGACCGGGCGCATCGCCTGGAAAATCTGACGCGCGTACTTGCTCGAGGCGGCCGTTCGCTTGAGCTTCTCCGCCTTGGCGAAGGAGAGCTTGAACGCGCGGACCAGCGCCTCGGTGAAGTTGTTTCCGCCGATCTGGATCGTCCGCGTCCAGATTCTCGCCCCGTCGGCGACCACGAGGTCCGTCGTGTCGGCGCCGACGTCGGCGAGCAGCGTCGCGGGCTCGTCGGCCGTCTGGTCGTCGTAGACCATGAAGTTGTAGAGCGACAGCGGCGCCATCTGCACGACGTCGACGTCGAGGGCGACCTGGCGGAAGTGCCCGAGCACGCTCTCGATGTCCGCCCGCTTCATCGCGAAGATCCCGACCTCCACGTCCGGGCTGTCGGGGTCCTCGAAGGTCTGCCACTGCCAGATGACCTCTTCGATGGGGAACGGGATCTGCTGCTCGGCCTCGAAGCGGACGATGTCGGGAATTTTCCTCGACTCGACCGGCGGGAGCTTTACGAACCGCGTGAAGCTGGTCTGCCCCGGCACGGAGATCGCCACCGTCGAACCGACCACTTCGTTGCGTGCGAGGAACTGCTCGAGGGCGTTGCGGATGAGCTGGTCGCGATCGGCGTCCGGCTGGGAGAGAATCTGGGGGTGCTCGATGATGTCGAAGCTCTCGACCCGAAGTCCGGTCTCGTCGCCGCTGAGCTTCAACGCCTTCAGGGCACAGTGCCCGATGTCAATGCCCCAGACGGTCTTCGCAGTGGCCATAGGAACTCCTCAGCTCGGGGCGCCGCCGCGGGGCTCGACGCCCGGTTGTCCTGCTGGATTGTCACGTCTCGGCGTGCATCGCCGCACCGTCGGACCGGCGGGTTCGGATCGCGGGCAGTTCCGCGCGGCGCCCGCGGCCGCGGGCCTTATAATGCTCACTGTGCCGGGGCGGGCGATGCGAGTCAAGCGTCAATTGCCCGTCCGCAACATCGACCGCACGCCATGCATTCGCCGCCGGCGGCGCGTCCGTCGACCTGCCATGAACCGCTATTCCGTCATCACGCTCGGGTGCAAGGTCAACCAGTACGACGCCCAGGCCGTCGCCGACGCGCTGCGCCGCGCCGGATGGACCCGCACCACCGAGGCGCCGGCGTCGCTGGTCGTCGTGAACACCTGCTGCGTCACGCGGACGGCGATGAGCAAGTCGCGCCGGGCGATCCGCCGGGCCGTGCGCCGCTCGCCGGACGCCCGCGTGCTCGTGCTCGGCTGCTATGCCGACTACGACGGCGTGCGGATTCGCCGGTTGCTCGCCGATGCGGGCGCGCCGTCCGCGAGAGTGCACGTCGCCGGGCATCATGACGACATCGCCGCGGTCGTCGAGGCCGTCGCTCGGGGCGAAGACCCCGCCGCCGGTTGCGGGCCGAACGCTGTAAGGAATGAAGGACGTATGAGTGCGGGTGCCGCGGAGTCCGCCGGCCCGCATCCGCCTGCGGCTCCACAAACCATTAGACCGCGCCGCCTCGACGCGATCAAGCAAAACGCGTCCGGCGCCGAGGCGCTCGGCGGCGTCGACCGCTTCGAAGGCCGACAGCGCGCATTCGTGAAGATTCAGGACGGGTGCGACGCGTTCTGCACCTACTGCATCGTGCCGTACACCCGCTGCCGCGTCCGCTCGCGGACCGGCCAGGACGTTCTTGACGAATGCCGCCGGCTGGTCGCCGCCGGGCACCGCGAGATCGTACTCTCCGGCGTGTTCCTCGGTGCGTACGGACGGAAGACCGCGATCCGTCGGCGCTGGTCGGACGACGGCCGATCGCCGCTGGCTGAGCTGGTGCGCGACGTCGCCCGCCTCGACGGGCTGTGGCGCGTCCGCCTGAGCAGCCTCGAGCCCGGCGACGTCACCGACGAGCTGCTCGCCGTCCTCCGCGACACTCCCGCCGTTGCCCCCCACCTGCACCTGCCGCTCCAGAGCGGCAGCGGCGCCGCACTGCGACGCATGAACCGCCAGTACACGGCCGACGAGTTCCGCCGGACGGTCGACCGCTTGCGCGGCGCCCTGGATCGCCCGGCCCTGACGACGGACGTGATCGTCGGCTTTCCCGGCGAGAGCGAGCAGGACTTCGCCGCCACGCTCGACCGGGTCCGCCATGCCGGGTTCGCGAAGATTCACGCCTTCCCGTTCAGCGCCGTCGAAGGCACGGCCGCGTGGGAGTGGCGGAACGAAGCGCCTTCGCCCGAAGCCGTCAAGAATCGCCTCTCCCGCCTCGGCGCGCTCGCGGACGAGACGGCGGATCGCTACCGACGGCAGTGGATCGGCGAGAGCGTTGAAGGGCTGGTCGAGGCCGCCCGGTCGAAGCGCCCCGGACGACGCCGTGCGATGACCGACCGCTACCTCCCGGTGGCGTTCGACAACCCCGCGGGCGACGACCTGACCGGGCGGGTGGTCGGTCTGCGGGTCACCGACGTCGAGCCCGACGGGCTTGGCGGCGAGATGATCTGACCGACTTGTTGTCGCGTCAACGCCGCCCGGATATGCTCGCCGGGACAACACGGGACGCGACTTCGCGGGGCGGTTTCAACGATCGCCCCCGTGTATTGCTGCGCGCTGACGGAGAAGGCGACGTGCTGGAGCGGATTCTCGAAAACGAAGGGCTTCGCCGCGCCGCCGGGATGATGCAGCCCGGGCGGACGGTCAAGCTCGCGCGCGTGTGGGGCTCGTCGGCCGCCCTGCTGGCGGCCGCGCTGGGACGCCTGCGCGACGCGCCGGTGCTGTTCGTCACGTCCCACCTGGACGACGCGGACGAGGTGGCCGACGACGTCGAGGTGCTCGCGGGCGTCGGCGCGGAGGTCTTTCCCGCGTGGGAGGTGGACCTGGAGGTCGGCCCGCACGGCGAGCACGTCAGCGACGAGGTGGTCGCCGAACGTCTGAACCTGTGCAACCGGCTGGCCGGCGCGGTCAGCGGCTCGCCGGCGCCGCGGGTGCTCGTCGCGCCGATCATGGCGCTGCTGCAGTGCGTGCCGACTCCCGACGCCCTCGCCGAGCGACGTCTGGACCTGGCCGCGGGCGGCGAGATGGACCCCGAGACGCTCACGCAGTGGCTCGTTGACGCCGGGTACGACCACGTCGAGCAGGTCGACCGACAGGGCGAATTCGCCCGCCGCGGCGGGATCGTGGACATCTTCCCCCCGGGCGTCGCGCAGGCGGCGCGGGATCGCCCGCAGCAGCTCGACGTCGATCGCCCG
>CAZADC010000193.1:5870-7121 GCA_964483755.1 uncultured Planctomycetaceae bacterium
GCGGCGCGGATCGAGTTCTTCGGCGACGAGATCGAATCCGTCCGCCGCTTCGACCTCGACACGCTGCGCAGCACGGACGATCTGCCCGGCGTGAACCTGACGGCCGCGTCGGCGGCGCGGGCGGGACGCGCCGGCGAGTCCACCTGCCTGATGACCTACCTGCCGGAGGAGACGATCGTCTGCATCGTCGAGCCGGCCGAGATCACCGAGCTCGCCGAGGAGCTCCACCGCCGCGTCGCCGAAACGAGCGAATCGAACGCGACGGTCAGTCCCGCGACCGTCTTCAGCGCACTGTCGCGTTTCGCCAACGCGGGGATGTACCTGTTCGCCCCCAAGGCCGGCCGCAACGACGCCGTGGACCTCGGCATCTGCTCGCTCGAGCGCATCTCGCTGAATACCCACGAGGCTCTGACGGAGCTGACCGAGCTTTCCGACGCCGCCGACGTGTCGGTCTACTGCGAAAACGACGCCGAGCGCGAGCGATTCCTCGAGCTGCTCGCCCGCTCGCACCCCAAGCTGCGCGAGCGCGTCCGCACCGGGATCGGGCACGTGCACAACGGGTTCCACTGGCCGGGCGAGCGGATCGTCGCCGTCGGGCATCACGAGATATTCCACCGGTACGCCCGCGTCCGGCGGGTGCGGCGCGTCCGCGCCGGGCGGCCGCTCGATTCGCTGCTGGACCTCAGCGAGGGCGACTACGTGGTGCACGTCGCTCACGGGATCGCCAAGTTCGAGGGGCTGCGGCACCTCGACAAGGACGGGCGCACCGAGGAGTATCTCTCGCTCCGCTTCGCCGACAACGCGGTGATGCACGTCCCCGCCGGGCGGATCAACCTCGTGCAGAAGTACATCGGCACGCCGCGCAAGCGCCCCACCCTCAGCAGGCTCGGCGGGACGGGCTGGCTGCGGCAGAAGCAGCGCGTCAGCGAGGCGGTCAAGGACATGGCCGCCGAGATGCTCCGCGTCCAGGCGATGCGCAACGCCCAGCAGGGCGTGCTGATCGACGACGTCCACGACATGGAGGTCTACGACAACCCGGTGGAGGAGAACGGGTGGCTCACCCAGGCGTCGTGCGGCGCCCGCACCACCACCTCCTACAGCGTGGGAAGCCGGACCTACGACCTGGACACCTCCCGTGACACGCTGGGCACCACCTACCACCAGCAGGACTGGGACGGATGCATTCCGAACTGGTGGAACCAGTAGGCGAGGACAAACGCCATGAAAACGAACCACTCCGGATGGCTCTTG
>CAZADC010000194.1:0-7104 GCA_964483755.1 uncultured Planctomycetaceae bacterium
CGCGGCGGTCCGCCCACGTGTGGATATCCTGGCTGAATTCGCCGCCGACTCCCTGGGCATGGAAATAGAGGATGTTGACATAGCGGTTGATGGTGTCGAGGCGGGTGAAATCGAACTCCACCTTCAAGGCTCCGGAAAAGCTTTTCCGGGTCCAGAGCACGGCGTGGGAGGCGTGATCCTGCGGGATCGGCCCGGCCGAGAAGACCATCCCCTCCGGCGTGTTGCGGATCGTCGCCCGCTTGCCGTCGAGCGTCCATCGCTCGGTCCAGTCGCCGGCGCCGGGGTCGCGCATCGCCTCGCGCCAGTCGCCGTCGCGGAGCTGCTCGAACCGTTGGCGTGTCTTCGCCTCATCGGGCATGGTCGGTTCCTTTCCGTGTCAGTCTACGTTGGCTCGCTGCGCCGCGCCGTCCTTTGTCGGGAGCGGGTTCTGGCGGGCGCATTGCTCGAGCACGGCGATCTGGCGGCGGACCTCGTCGGTCGTGATCAGCAGGTCCGCCTCGCCGGCGAGCACGTCCGAGACGTTCAGGTAGAAGCGTTTCGCCCCGCTGGGCAGCGAGCGGAGGGTGTACCCGACGGCCCGGTCGAACTCCTCGGCGTCGGCGCGCCAGAGGTCCTCGGTCCACGGAAGCTCCTCGCGCGGGTACTCGCGGTCGACCGACCATTCCGTCCAGAACTCCTGCTCGGGCGCGTCGTCGGGGTCGTAGCACCGCCAGCGGACCTCCGACGCCCCGGCCTCCATGGTTCCCAGCGTCCCGCAGACGGTGTAGGTGTACTCGCGCGGATACGCCAGGTACGACGTGATGTGAATCTCGATCGTCGGCGCCCGGCGCTGCGGGTCGTAGAGCGTCAGGGAGCACAGGTCGTCCGCGTCGCCGCCGAGGCGGTGGTTGCAGTCCAGGCGGCAGAACACCTCCGGCTCGCATTCGCGCCCGAACAGCAGCAGCGCCTGGTCGATCGCGTGCGGGCCGGTGTTGAACAGTGTGCCGCCCATGTTCCGCTGGAGGGTCTGCCAGTCCCAGCGTCGGCGGAAGCCGCCCCAGACGCTGCGGATGTGGATGATCCGCCCGAGCACGCCCGAGTCGATCACCTCCAGCATCTTGTCGAAGAACGGCTGGAGGCGGTTGTTCTGGAACGGCGCCAGCAGGCGGTCGTTGCCGCGCGCGGCGTCGACCATGCGGTCGAAGTCGTCCACCGTGGCGGCCATGGGCTTCTCGCAGACCACGTGAAACCCGCGCTCGATCGCCTCGACGGTCCCCGGCACGTGCAGCGGGCTGGGCAGGGCGTTGACGAACAGGTCGAACCCGCCGGCGTCAAGCATCTCGCGGTAGTCGCCGAATGCCTCGGCGCCGAGCTGTTCGCGCCCGTCGGCGCGCCGCTCGGGCAGGAGATCGGCGACGGCCGCGATGTCGTAGCGGCCCGTCAGTTCCTTCAGGCAACGGGCGTGGATGCTGTATCCGCTGCGTCCCTGTCCGGCGATGCCGACGCGGATCGGCCGGGCGGCCCGTGTCGGGTCGGGGGTGTTCTTCGCGTCATGCGATGAACTCATGGTACGGCGGTACTCCGATCGAACGCCGCTGCGGGCCGGACGCCATCTGCGTCCGTCGACGCCCGCGGCGGTACGAAAGCCCTGATACATACTCGCTTCACGCCGCCTTGTCCACCGTGAGCGGCGCTTCGCGCGCGGGCGGACGCGGCGAGGAGGGCGACCCCGGCCGGCGACGCCGTCTTTGATCGCGGCAAATCCCTTGCATAGTGTGGGATACAGGCCGACGGACGGGCGCACATGAGCGTTCGCGGGCGGCAGTGCGAAGGGAGCATCGCGATGGCGGCGGATCAACGGATCATCGACGTTCTGCGAAAAGTCGAGTGCTTCTCCTGCCTGAGCGCCGAGGCGCTGAGGCGGGTGGCCGGGAAGCTCGAACCGGTATCGGTTGACGAGGGCGACGTCGTCTGTCGGGAGGGCGAGTCGGGCGATGCGATGTTCATCGTCACGTCCGGGACGCTGCGCGTCTCGCGCCGGGCCGGCGGAGGCGAGGAGGAGGCGACAATCGCGGAGATGGGCGAGGGCGAGGTCTTCGGCGTGATGACGCTGTTCGATCGCGCTGCTCGCCAGGCAACGGTGCGGGCGGAGGAGTCGGCCGAACTCTATCGCCTTGATGCCGACACCTTCCAGGGGCTCATGGACGACGAGCCCGCGATGGCGACGTCCATGCTGAGCTGTCTCGCCCGGCGCCTCCGGCACGAGACCCACGCCGTGGAGAGCCTTCGCGCCGGCGACACCGACCGCCGTCCCGCCGTCGCCGTCTTCGACACCAAGCCCTATACGGAGGAGACGTTCGTCGCCACGAACCGCGAGCGGTACGTCCTGAAGTTCTTCGAGCCGCGGCTGGGACCGGACACGGCCGGTCTGGCGGCCGGGTTCCAGGTCGTCTGCGCATTCGTCAACGACGTGCTCAACGCCGAGGTTGTCGAGATGCTCGCCGACGGGGGGACCGGGCTTATCGCGATGCGATGCGCCGGCTACAACAACGTGGACCTGGAGGCGTGCATACGCCGCGGCGTGAGCGCGGTCCGCGTGCCGGCCTACTCGCCTCACGCCGTCGCCGAGCACGCCACGGCGCTGATGCTCGGCCTGAACCGCCACATCCACCGGGCGGCCGGGCGGATCCGCGAGGGCAACTTCTCGCTGAAGGGGCTGATCGGCTTCGACATGCACGGCAAGACGGTCGGCGTGATCGGCACGGGCAAGATCGGAGCCGCCCTGGTGGGGATCATGCGGGGCTTCGGGTGCCGCGTGCTGGCGTTCGACAAGTATCCCGATGATTCGCTGGCCGCACGCGAAGCGGTGGAGTACGTCGAGCTCGACCGTCTGCTGGGCGAGTCGGACATCATAAGCCTGCACGTGCCGCTGACGCCGGAGACCCGTTATCTGATCGACGTCGAGGCGATCGATCGGATGAAGTCCGGCGTCATGCTCATCAACACCAGCCGCGGAGGACTGGTGGACACCCGGGCGCTGATCGACGGGCTCAAGAGCGGGAAGGTCGGCAGCGCCGGGCTGGACGTCTACGAAGAGGAGAGCGAGTACTTCTTCGAGGACTTCTCCGACACGGTCATCACCGACGACGTGCTGGCCCGGCTGACCACGTTCAACAACGTCCTGGTCACGTCACACCAGGGCTTCCTGACCCGCGAGGCGCTGCAGGCAATCGCCGAGACCACGCTGTCGAGCGTGGGCGAGTACGTGCAAGGTCGGCGGGGCAAGGAGCTGACCCACGGTCTTTGCGAAATCGCGTCCTGAGATCGCAGTCGTCAGGCGTCCGCGGCGGCCTGCTTCAGGAGACGGTTGACCGCCTGCCGGAGGACGACCGGCTCGATGGGCTTGTCGATGTACGCCTCGGGTTCGCTTCCGACGAACTCGCCCACGTCCTTTTCGGAGAACTTCAGGCGCGTGCGCTGCGTCACGGCGGTCAGCATGATGACCGGGACGCTCCGGAGCTTCTCGTCGCCGCGCATCTCAACGAACACGTCGAAGCCGTTGCGCTTGGGCATCTGCACGTCGAGGATGGCCAGCTGCGGCTCGTGCTTGCGGGCCATCTCGAGCGCCCGTTCGCCGTCCATGGCGGCGATGACCTGGTGGGGCGTGTCGGCGAGGGCCTGTCGCACGAGGTCGATGGCGGACTGCTCGTCGTCCGCGACGAGAATGGTTGCGGCGTCGCTCATGAAGTCGTCTCCTGGGGGTGCGTTTCGGTCGGCGCGATCGGCAGGGCGATGACGAACCTGGTTCCGCGTCCCACGACGCTGTGGAACGTGACTGTCCCGCCCATGGCGGTGATGAGCTTGTGCGTCACGGGCAGCCCGAGCCCGGTGCCCCGGCTGCCCTTGGTCGTGAAGAACTCCCGGAAGAGCTTCTCCCGGTTCTCGCGGGCGATGCCCGCGCCGCTGTCCAGGACGCTGACGGTGACCCGCTCGCGATCGCGCCCGCCGCAGACGCGCACGCGGACGCGCCCGCCCGCCTCGCAGGCCTCGACGGCGTTGGATACGAGATTCAGCAGGCAGCGGTAGAGCTGCGTCGGGTCGGTCAGCACGTCCGGCAGGTCCGGCGCGGCTTCGAACGATACGGAGATTCCGTCCGCCTCGCCGCGCTGCGCGCAGAGCTCGGCGACCTGCTCGGCGAGGTCGTTGACGTCGGTGGGGAAGGGGTGGAAACGCGTCTCCTTCGCCAGCGAGAGCATGTCGAGCACGAGAGCGGAGAGCATGTCGTTGTTGCGGCGCACGGCCGCCCATCCCTTGCGGACGCCGTCGTGGTTCCCGTCGGCGAGGGAGCGGTCGACCGTCGCCGAGCCGCTGCGGATGCCGTTGAGGACATTCTTGACGCAGTGGGCGAGCCCGCTGACGGTTTCCCCCACGGCGGCCATCCGGGTGGTCCGGACGATCTCGCCGTGCAGGTGGGCGTTTTCGAGCCCGAGGGCGATCGGGGCGGCGATCGCCTCGGCGAGGCGGAGATCGTGCGGGCTGAAATCCGCGCCGTCGGACTTGTTGATCACCTCGAGGACGCCCCACATGCGCTGCTCGGTCCGCAGGGGGACGCAGAGGAGGTTTCGCGTGGCGATGCCCGTCTTCGCGTCGACGCGGCGGAACAGGCGCGGATCGCCGGCGGCGTCGTTGACGACGAGCGGCTCGCCCGTCCGCGCGACGTGCCCGCAGACGCCCGCCCCGGCGGGAAGCCGGACGGTCTTCGCGACGGCGGCGCCCGGCCCGGCGGCTACGTGAAAGCTCATGCGCCCGGTGTCGGGGTCGATCAGCAGGATGCTGGCGCCCTCGCCGGCGACCAGGTCGGCCGCGACGCGCACCGCGACGCCCAGCACGTGATCGAGCTCGAGCGCTCCGGCCAGCGCCTGGCTGACGGCCAGCACGGCGCTGAGCTCGTCGTCGCTTCGCCCGTCTTCGCTGACGTAGCGACCTTCCGACGTGTCCGCGTCGCCCGCGGGGGGCGAAGCGTCCGCATGGGTTCTTGCGGCCGGGACGTTCAAGGTGGCGCCTCCGCCGTTGGGGGCGAGCGGTCCAGCCCACGCCGTGCCCGCCGGCCCAGCCTGGGAGTTTCCAATGCGCCGGGCCTCTCACCCGTCGGCCCGGTGTCGCGATTCTAACCGGGATTTGACCCTCGTCAAGCCTGCAGCGCCGAGGCGCCCGACGCGGCCGCCGTTTTGTGTTTCGCATCCGATACCCGGACAGCGGGTCCGGGTTGAACGGTCAGAGCACCCGATCCGCGGCGAACAAGGCCGCCGGACGGCCTGATGCTCGCCGGTCCCCCCGGCGATGGAGCCGGGGCAAGGGGCCTGAATGCCGGTCTGGCTTTGCCTGTCCGAAGGAGCGCCCGATGCTGTCCGACCTTCGAACCCCTCGCTGCGGACTCCCTGTTTCCATCGCCTGCCTGACACTTGTCCTCTTGGCGGCGGGCGTCCCGGCCGTCGGCGTCGAGACGCCGACCTCTTCGGGCCCGGTGGCCGTGCTCGATACGCCCATCTTCCGCATCCCGAAGACCGAGACGCCGCCGACGATCGACGGCGTCATGACCGAGGCGGAGTGGGAGGATTCCTCCGCCCTCTCCGGCGTCTGGTACGACTGGTACCTGTCCGACTACCGCTACATGGCGTCACACCACACGCAGTACCAGGTCTACGCCTGCTACGACGCGGAGACGCTCTACATCGCCTTCGACTCTCCGGTGTACCCGGAGAACTCCTGGTTCAAGGCCCGCGGGCGGTTCCCCGACGTCATCTTCCACCCGCAGTACGGGATCATCTGGGACGACCACATCGAGTTCGAGCTTCGTCCGTACCCCGACGTGGTCAAGGGCTACCGGATGGGACTGTTCAAGTGGTTCGTGAACCCCATCGGAACCTTCACCGACCAGCACTGGAACCAGAAATGGGGCGAGGGGATGAAATGGCGGTCCAACGCGAAGATCGCCTCGGATTTCGCCGACCAGCGGTGGTACGTCGAGATGGCGATTCCGCTGGCGAAGCTCCGCCACGAGGGCTACGCCGGCAAGGATGACAGCGGCCGACCCGTCGTCCCGCTCCCGCCGCCGGACGGCACGGCCTACCGCGTGTGGTTCGTCCGCGGTCTGGGCGGCAACGGGAACTTCCATAACGTCTGGGACACCCACGGGTGGAACACGACCAAGACGAAGATGATCCTCGACTCGACGACGCCCAGCTTCCAGCTCAACGAGCTCGGCCCGATCATGGACGACATCATCGACGTCCGCCTGACCGTCAAGAACCACAACTCGCGAAGCGAGACGGTGCGGATCGGCTTCTTCGTCGAGTCGGCCGAGGGACCGGTCTACTCCAGCTACGACTCGCCCGAGATTCCCGACGGGCTGGTGGAGCTGGTGCCCGGCGAGGTGCGGGAAATCCGCCTGCGAAAGAAGTTCCCGGGCATCACGCAGGAGGGCAACGTCCTGTGGTTCGACGTCCGCTCGGCCGGGGAGCCCGCCAGGCCGATTTTCCGGTCGCGCCTGACGCAGTTCCACTCCATGGACGGCGGGGCGTTCCGCGCCGGCGGTCGGACGCTGTCCGGGGCGCGCGTGCTGCTCGTCGATGACGTGACAACCACCGGCGCAACCGCGAGCGAGGCGGCGGCCGCCCTGCGCCGCGCGGGGGCCGTCCACGTCACGCTGACCGTCGCCGCCAAGAGCGAACCGTGGCGGGCCTACGCGGCGCGAACGGAGGAAGCATCCCCGAATCCGCGTTCGGGCGAGGCCCCCCAGACCGTATAATGGCGGGCCATGCCCCCGGGAGCGCCATGCTAGCGAGCCTCGCCAAACGCCTGCTGCTGGAGACCGACTGGCGGTGCCTGTGGAAGTTTGCGGCCGGTTTCGGCCTGCGCGGCGGGCTGGCCCTGCGCCGGGCCCGCAAACGCGCCGAGCGCGGCGAGTTTTTCCCGCCGTTCTGGTTCCTGTCGATCACGAGCCAATGCAATCTGCGCTGTCAGGGGTGCTGGGCGGTGACGGATGGCCCGCCGCGTGAGCTGAGCCCGGACGACATCGACCGCATCGTCTCGCAGGGCAAGCGACAGGGCGTGTACTTCTACGGC
>CAZADC010000195.1:0-7095 GCA_964483755.1 uncultured Planctomycetaceae bacterium
GGGCGCTGAAGCTGCGACCCGCCTACGCCTTGGCGCTGTACAACCTGGCGCTGGCGCACCTGTGCAAGGGCCTGGTACAGCGGGCGCGGCGATATGCGTCGCGGGCGCTGACCTGTGATCCGGATGACGACCGCATCCGGAACCTCTCCCGCCGCCTGGCGCGGCGAGGGCTGCGGCGACGGACCCGCCTGCGCTTCCGCGCCGGGGACGACCAGCCGTCACTCCGCGCGTAGGGGACGGCCGGCCCGCGCGCGATTCGCGCTCACCATCCGCTTCCAGGGAGACCCCATGACCGACGGCCGACACGTGATCGTCGTCTCCGAACCGATGAACGAGTGGTCGGTGGAGTATCTCGCCGAGCACGGGGAGGTTCGCCGATGCACGCCGGAGACCGTGGGCGCGCACGTCGCCGACGCCGACGCGCTGTGCGTGCGGACGTACACGCAGGTCGACGACGACCTCCTCGCGGCCGCGCCGAAGCTCAAGGTCGTCGGCCGGGCAGGCGTCGCGCTGGAAAACATCGACGTGCCGGCCTGCCTCCGACGCGGCGTCGCCGTCGTGCACACCCCCGCCGCCAACACGCTGGCCGTCGTGGACTACACCATCGCGATGATTCTCCGCCTGAACCGGCGATTCTGGCCGATGAACGGGCCGCTCGCGCCCAAGCAGTTTCACGAGGTCCGCAAGCAGAAATTCGGGCGATTCCTTTCCGGCATGACGCTGGGGATCGTCGGGGCGGGCCGCATCGGCAGCCGCGTGGGACGCGCCGCTGTCGGGCTGGGCATGGACGTGCTCTACAACGACATCCGCGCCGTCGAGCTGGACTACCCGGCCGAGCCCGTCGAGAAGGGCGATCTGTACGCCCGCAGCGACATCGTCACCATTCACGTTCCGCTGACCGACTTGACGCGGAAGTTCATCGACGCCGACGCATTGGCCGGCTTCCACGAGGGCGCGCAGTTCATCAACGCCGCCCGCGGGCCTTGCGTGGACTACGCCGCGCTCGCCGAGGCGATCCGCTCCGGACGCATCGCCGCGGCCGCCATCGACTGCCACGACCCGGAGCCCCCGCCGCCGGATTATCCGATGTTCGGCTTCGGCGACAACGTGGTCCTGACGCCGCACGTGGCGGCGCGGGTCCCGCAGGCGATGGACAACATGTGCAAGGTGGTCTGCGACATCGTCGCCGTCCTGGAGGGGGGCGAGCCGGAGTACCCCGCCCAGCCGGAGGCGTATGGCGGATAGACGCCGGCGCAGCCAGCAGGCGGCGCAGCCATTTCTTCGTTGCGGTCTTGACATCGGCACGCCGGGGGCTCTAGACTTGTCGCCGTTGCAGGTTGCCCGCACGAAGGCGGGCAAAAAGGGAAGGCCGTGAAAGTCGGCCGCGGACGCGCCGCTGTAACCGGCGACGACCGCCGCGAAGACCACTGTTCGGACGCGGAGTCCGGGCGGGAAGGTGCGGCGGAAGGAAGACCCGGAAGCCAGAAGACCTGCCTGCAATCAGCCTGAACGGACCTTCGCGGGCCCGAGTGAGTTCAGGGAATTGCAGCGCAGCATGCGTGCATGCCCCGGAACCTCGCGCTCCGTCGAGGCCGGGGTTTTTTGCTGAACCGCTCGCGGACAGGCGGAGATGCACCACCCTCCCGACGCGACGGTCTCCCGCGAACTCCCCTCAGGTTGTCGGCCGGTCGATCTTGCGCCCGGGTCGTCGGCGTTCTTCGTGGTGGGCTGTGCCCAACTGAAAGGAGTTCACTGAACACACCGACAGCGAACGCGGGAACATCCTTTGCAAAGGTCGGGGAGGTCCCGGCCGCCACGAAGAACGAAAGGACATGAACGATGAGACGCATCACCGCACTGCTGACGATTCTGGTCTTCACCGGCGCCCTCCAGGCCGTGTACCCGGCCCCGGCGCCGCTGCACACGCTGACGATTCCGGCGCCCGGCGCGAACGCCTACAGTTCCGCGGCCGCCTACGACGCGAGCGGTCTGCTGCACGTCTGGGACGGGATCACCGTCTGGAAGCAGGACGCCGCGGCGACGGACGCATTCACGGCGATCGGCAGCGTCGACCTTGACGGCGCCGGCACGATCGACAACAGCTCCGACGCGGGCCCGATCACCTTCTCCCGCGACGGCTCGCACATGCTGCTGGGCAACGGGTTCGGCGGGATGGTCCCGGGCTCGCCGCCGTTCGACGCCTCGTGGAGCGGCCTGGTGATGAGCATGCCCGTTGCCGGTGGAACGGTGACGAATTCCCTTGCCGACATGGATGATCATTGGGACTTTGAGCCGTTGGCCGCGTCGTCCACACTCGCGGGCGCGGGGCAAAAGTACTTCGTCGACCAGGGCGACGGAGGCTGGCCGCCCAACAGCCTGGTGAGCATCTTCGACGAGACCGATCAGTCGAACGTGCCCGTCCTGACCGGTGTTCCCGGCGCGGCCGCCCACGTGGCGCTGGACGCGGCGGATAACCTCTACGTAACCGTCGGGTACGGCGATTACCGCGGCGACGTGCGGCTCTTTCCCCTGGCGAACCTGGAGTCGGCCTACACGACGGCGACGCCGCTGGACTGGTCGGACGGCACGCTGCTCAATCCGGTGTACACGGACAACCATTCCGGCGCGGGCCTGTTCGTCGACGACCGCGGGCTGCTGTTCGCCGGCGGCTCGGACGGACTGACGGTGTTCGGACCCGACGGCCGCTGCCGCACGTACGACGTGAACACGGGCTACGCGGAGATCGTGCACAATGCCGCGGCGAACACGATTCTGCTGATGAACACCGGTGAGGTGTACGACGTCGCCGCATTCGTGCCCGAGCCCGGCACACTCGGTCTGCTGGCCTGCGGCGTCGGAATGCTGCTGCACGGGCGGCGGCGATAAGAAAAAGCCGGCCCGTCAGGGGGCGCCGGGTCGCCCCGGCGCTCCCCGCCGGCCGGAAGGAGAAACGGACATGATGCGCATCGAACAGCTTCTGCTGATTGCGTTCGTGACGGCCGTGGCGGCGACGGTTGCCGTTGCGGGCCCGTACTCGCAGTCCGCCGGCGACCTGTCCAACCCCTGGGACCCCGGCGTGCCCGGGTTCGTCGGACCGGACGGCGACGGGCAGTGGACGACGAACAACTACGTGAACCCCGACTTCGTCGCATGGGCGACGGAGGTGGTCGACTACTCGCCCGCGCCGGGACTGAACGCGATCTGGACGGACCCGCAGAAGGCGCTCGGGCCCACGACAGGCAGCCACATCGACGTGGTGAGCCTCGGCGACCTGGACGCCTCGCAGATCGCGGCGGGCGTATCGCCGGGGCAGATCACGTTGCGACTCGGCGCCCCCGCCCGCGACGGCGCGGGTCCGGACTTCGCCGTGTTCGAGAACGGCATGCCGAACCTGGCGGCGAGCTCCTTCTTCGGCGAGCTGGCCTACGTGGAGGTGTCGACGGACGGCGCAACGTTCGCGCGATTCCCGAGCGTGTCCCTGACGCCTTCGCCGGTCGGCGCGGTCGAGGAAGCGCCTCACTACGGCTGCATCGACCCGACGGACGTCTACAACCTGGCCGGCAAGCACGCCAACGGCTACGACTCCGTGTACGGGTACTCCCTGTCCTGGGCGACGCCGTTCGATCTTGCGGACCTTGCCGGGACGGACGAAGTCACCGGCGGGATCGTCAAACTGCACGAGATCAACTACGTTCGTTTGGTGGACATACCGGGGAGCGGTGATTTTCGCGACGAAGCGCCGGCCGCCGACCCGGAGAACTACGCCCATGACCATCCCGTCTACGACGCCTGGGTGACGACGGGCTCGGGCGGGTTCGACCTCGAGGCCGTCGGGGTGCTGAATGTTCCCGAGCCGGCCTCCGCGGCACTGCTGGCGCTGGGGGCGACGGCTTTGCTCGTGCGACGCCGCGGGCCAAAGGGCGCCTGAACGGAACGATGACACGGCACACGGCACATCTTGCCGGACGGCAGATCGACAGAACGCAGATCGCGGCGCGCGCAGCGACAAGGCGCGGTTTTACGCTGATCGAACTGCTGGTCGTCATCGCCATCATCGCGCTGCTGGTGACGATCCTCATGCCTTCCCTCGCCCAGGCGCAGCGGCTGGCGCGGAGGGCGGCCTGCAAGAACAACGTCCGCATTCTCCAGATGGCGAACATCCTCTACGCCGAGGACAGCGGCGGGCTGTTCGCGCCCGGCGCGGCGAACTTTCTCGCCAACCGCGACCGGTGGTTCGGGAGCCGATCGGGTCCGACGGGCCCGTTCGTCGAGGAGGACGGGCCGCTCAGCGAGTACCTGCCGGGCAGCGAAGTGCGGGACTGCCCGAGCTTCGTGGAATTCCTCACCGGCTTCGAGGCCGGGTGCGGCGGGTACGGGTACAACAACAACTTCGTCGGGCAGCGCCGCGATCCACCCGACTACTCGCTCGATACCGACCTGACGGGCAACCGCACCGACCGCTTCGCCAAGCCGCCGCGGACCGTGGCGTTCACCGACGCGGCTTTCGTCAACGGAACCTGGATCGAGTACAGCTTCTGCGAATCGCCCCGGTGGCCGGACTTTCCCGGCTCGCCTCGCCCGAGCATACATTTCCGCCACCTGGAGCGAACGAACGTCGCCTGGCTTGACGGACACGTCAGCGATGAAGTCATGACCTTCTCCAATGACGTAATGACCGGCTACTTCGCCGGCAGCCCGGCGGACTTCGACGTGGGCTGGTTCGGGCCCGATGCGAACGAGCTGTTTGACTGCGAGTAGACACGCAGACGACACAACCGCAAAGCAGGGCATCCTCGACGGACAATGAACGATGAAGAGACATCGACCATACCGATGTCCCGGCTGACAATTCCCCACGGGACGGGGCCGATTTCCCAAGCCCATGCCAGGCTTCGGCCCCGTTCTGCGTTAGCCTCCGTGGTGCGGGGCGAGTCGTCGAGACGCCCGGGAGCCGCGCCGTGAGACGACGAGGATGCAGCTGTGGCCGCACCGGGCGCCCCGAGAGCCGGGACGCCAATGGGGAAGCCGATATGCCGTAGGCTTCAGACCTCACTCGGGTTACAATGGGTATCCACTTTGCGGACTGACGGTCTCGACTGTCGGGAGACAACCATGAAACGCGCCACAAGCCTTCGTATGATTGCCGAGGAGACCGGGCTGGCGATCGGAACCATTTCCAGGATTCTCAGCGGGAAGGATCAGTGCGCGCCCGAGACGCGGGACCGCGTGCTGGAAGCCGCGCGGAAGATGAGCTACCACCCCAACCAGCTCGCCCGAGCGATGCACACCGGGCGAACGCTGGCGGTCGGAGTGATCAACTGCGGGTGGGACGAATTCTTCACCGCCATCGCCCGCGGAATCCACGACGTGCTGACCGGCCGGCGGTACCTTCCGATCTGCGTCAGTGCGAAGAGCGATCCGTCCGACGACGCGGGCGTCGGCGAGCTGGACCTGATCCACCGCCTCATCGAGCAGCGCGTGGACGGGGTCATCCTGCGCCCCACCGCCGACAGCGTGACCGACAACTACCTGCACGAGGTCTGGGAGCGGCGCCTGCCCCTGGTGGCCGTCGACCGCCGCCTTACTCGAACGCGGGCGGACTTCGTCGGAACCGACGACGAGACCGGCGGGCGCCTCGCTGCAGAACATCTGCTGGAGCTCGGACACCGCCGTCTCGGCCATCTCGCGGGCGCAGACGAGGTGACCACCGCCCGGCTTCGCCGACAGGGCTTCGAGCAGGCCGTCGCGGAGGTGCCGGGGGCGACGTGCGAAACCGTGCCGGACCCAAGCTTCCACGACGGCGCCGGTGCGGCCCGCTGCCTGCTGCAGATGGACCCGCCCCCGACAGCCATCTTCGCAGCCAACGACTACGAGGCCGCCTCCGTGTATCGCGTGGCCGGTGAGATGGACCTGTCGGTGCCCGGGGACCTCTCGGTCGTGGGCTTCTCGGACCTGCCGCTGGCGAGGATGCTCACGCCGCCGCTGACCACGATCCACCAGGACCCCCGTCGCATCGGCATGCAGGCGGCACGGCTCATGCTCGACCGGCTGGACGGGAAGCTCGCGGAAGATCAGCCGCGGAGCATCTGCCTGAGACCGCACCTCGTGGTCCGGGAGTCGACAGCGCCGCCGGCCGAGACTGCGGACTGAAGCCCTCCGGACCCGGAACGTATCCGATGCCGACAATCCGACGGGGCCGACAGCACCGGTGACCGCTGAGGACAACCGCGCCGGCGACAGTCGGCCGGCCGAGGGACCGCTCGGCATCCGACCAGGAGACAGCGATGAGCGACAGCGACATGCCCACCGACAGGCCAGGACCGAATCTCAGACTGATCCGGCCCGGCGACCAGACTGCCGGCACGGATCCGAGCTCACTCGCTGAGCAGGTGCGCCAGCAGACCGGTCGCCGCGAGGTGCGCGTGCGGATCGACGACAGTGACCTGCGGGCCGAATACGCCAACTCGTTCCGGGCGACGCCGGGTGACGAAGACGTGGCGATCGACTTCGGACGGAATGTCGAAATCCCCGCACCGGTGCCCGACGCCCCGCCGGCCGTGCTGTTCCAGGTCGCCGAGCGGGTGTTCATGAACTACCATTCCACGAAGCGCCTGGCGCTGGCCTTGGGACGGCTCATTCGACGCCACGAATCGCGATTCGGTGAGATCGACATGGATGCCGGGCGCGACATCCGCCCGCAGTAGGCGCTGCCGACGTCATCCGCGGGCAGTGGGCGCGGCCGACGTCCGCGGCTGGACGCCGGCGGAGAGGCCCGCCCCAGCAGTTCCGGCCGACGGCTGTAGAAGGTTGCCGCCAGATGGGACGGGCTGTTGACCGCCGGGCCGTCCGGACCTAGGCTGACTTTCGCGGCGCAGGTGCATGGTGGTCCGCCGCCCGGGGGACCCGGCCTTGGTGCCGGATGGATGCGTCTCATGCAGGCGCGTCGCGCCGTGCGTAAGCTGCTGTTTGCGGGCCCTTAGCTCAGCGGTCAGAGCAGGGGACTCATAATCCCTTGGTCGTAGGTTCGAATCCTACAGGGCCCAAGGACTTGCGCGGATTCGTCTTCGCGCTTGTCGTTCTGCTTGGCGTTTTCGC
>CAZADC010000196.1:0-7093 GCA_964483755.1 uncultured Planctomycetaceae bacterium
ACAAATCCAAAGACTACCCGAGCCGGGGGTGGCTCACTTCATAGCTTCTCCTTCCATCAGCAGTATACGGCGCTGCCCCCTCGGGGGCAAATGGGAAAATGGGCTCCCACGGACACGGACGGAGCGCCGGCAGACAAAGCGACACTCTTCGCGGCCGGGCCAGCAGCCGTCAGCGGTTGCGGCGGGACATCTCGCGGGCGATGTCGCGCTTGTGCTCGCGGGCCTTGATGTCCCGGCGCTTGTCGTACTCCCGCTTGCCGGTGACGATGCCGATCTCGCACTTCGCCCAGCCCTTCTTGAAGTAGATCGACAGCGGGACGACCGTCTTGCCCTTCTGGCGGACGTGCGATTCGACCTGGACGATCTGCCGCTTGTGCGCGAGCAGGCGGCGGTCGCGGTCGGGGTCGTGCTGGACGTTGGGCTGCGCCTGGGGGTACGGGGCGATGTGCACGCCGACCAGCCACAGCTCGCCGTCGCGGACGCGGACGTACGCCTCGTCCACCCGCGCCTGACCGGCGCGGAGGCTCTTCACCTCGGTGCCCGTCAGCTCGATGCCGCACTCGAGCACCTCGAGGATGCTGTACTCGTGCCGCGCCTTGCGGTTGCGGATCTTCGCGGGCTTCGAACGCTGCTGTTGTTGCTTTCCTTTGGCCATGGGACCTTCCAGCCGCGCCAGTCTACCGCCGGCGTCGCTCCCTGACAAACATCGCGCGTCCCGGGGCCTCACCGACGCTTGCATGGTCCACCCGGGTCGTCCGCCGACCGACGCTTCCGATCCCCCATCCCTTCTCCTGCTTCTTGCCTCCTGCCTGCCGTTCCTCTATTGCCCGCCGTTCGCCTCGAACACGGCCGTGAATCCTCCGTCCCGCCAGCGGGTCGGGTCGTCCGCGCCGTCGGGAAGAGTCAGCTCCTGCCGGACGAGGCGCAGGTTCGTCTGCGGGCGGTCCAGCCAGGCGGCCATGTCCTCACACTCTTCCGGTTCGAGGCTGCACGTGCTGTAGACGAGCCGCCCGCCCGGCCGGACGAACTGGGCGGCCGCCCGCGCGATCCATCGCTGATCGGCGACAATCCGCTCGATCTTGTCCGGCCTGAAGCGCCAGCGGGCCTCGACGCGCCGCGCCAGCACACCCGTCCCGCTGCACGGCGCGTCGGTGAGCACCACGTCGTACCCGGACGGGTCCAGCTTCCCGGCGTCCTCGGCCAGACGGGTCTCGACGATGTCCACGCCCAGCCGCCGACAGTTCTCCTCGATGCGCCCGAGCTTGTCGGCCGAGACGTCGACGGCCGTGATGTGCCCGTCGTTGTCCATCAGCTCGGCGAGGTGGGTGGTCTTGGTGCCCGGCGCGGCGCAGAAATCCAGCACGCGCTGCCCCGCCCGCGGGCCAGCCGCCGGCGCGACGGCCGACGCCGTGGCGTCCTGCGGCTGGACCCACCCGTCGCGGAAGACGTCCAGTTCGGGGACGTCCACGTACTCGCGGAGCACGACGCTTCGTCCGTCGGCGTGCGGATCGGCCTTCACGCCGGCCGCACGGAGGCGCTCCAGCGTCGCGTCCACCGTCGCCCGCAGGCGGTTGACCCGCAGGATCAGCGGCGGGCGGGCGTTGGCGTGGATCCCCAGGGCGGCGGCCTTGTCCGGTCCGTAGCGGGCGAGCCAGCGCTTCGCCAGCGCGGCGGGCATCGAATGAGCCCCCGCCAGCCAGCCGGCCGGGTCCGCGTCCGGGTCGGCGAATACGTCGCGGTCGAAGGTGCGGAACCGCCCGGCGTCGAGCCCGACGGCGTCGCGACGCCGTGGCGGCTGGCCGTCCTGCGGCGCCGACAGCGACCGGGCGATGTTCCGCAGCACGCCGTTGACCAGCCCGCTCTGGCGGCGGTGTCGGCGGGCGCCGGTCTGGCGGACGGCCTCGTCGACGGCGGCGAAGTCCGGCACGCGGTCGAGGAACAGCAACTGGTACGCCCCGACCTGGAGAATCTCGGTCACGGCGCCGGGCGGGCGATGGTCGGGGCGGCGCAGGAACGCCTTCAGCACGGCGTTGAGCGTGCCGCGGCGCCGGACGACGCCGAGCGTCAGCTCGCGCGCCAGCGCCCGGTCGGCCGGGTCGGGCGAGCGGCGCGCGACCAAGGAATCCAGCCGGGCGCTCACGTTGCCCGACCGGTCCCGCAGGGCTTCGACGGCAATGTCGCGTGCGATGGTCATGGTCGGCCGATGGTCGGATCCGTCCGCGTCGCGGCGGGTCGAAGCCGCGATCCCGGACGACGTCCGCAGGCTATTCTACGCTCTCGAAGCGGTCGCCCGCCGTCACGCGGTGCCCGTTGACGAAATCCTTCCACGTCATGAGCCGCTTGCCGGCCGGCTTGAGCTCGACGATCCGCAGGCGCCCCCGCCCGGTCGTCACGCACAGGTCGTCGTCCACCTCGCCGCCCTCTCCGGCGCCCGCACTATCCTCGGCCTGCACGCGGGCGAGGATGACGCGGCTGTCCTTCCGGCCGCGGAAGACCGCCCCAGCCCCCGGCCAAGGCCAGGTGCCGTGGATCCGGTTGCGGAGCGATTCGGCGTCGTCGGCGAAGTCCAGCCGCCCGTCCGCCTTGCTCAGGCGCGGGGCGAGCGTGGCGCGGGAGTGGTCCTGCGGGCGGGGCTCGGCCCATCCGGACGTCAGCAGCCCGATCGTCTCGAGCGCGATCCGCGGCGCCATGCCGGCGAGGCGGGTGCGGAGCCCGGCGGCCGTCTCGTCGGGCGAGACGTCGGTCTCGGTCGTCAGATAGACCGGCCCGGCGTCCATCTCGTCGACGAGGGAGAACGTTGTCAGCCCGGTCCGGCGGTATCCGCGGATGATCGCCCAGTTGATCGGCGCGGCCCCGCGGAGCTCGGGCAGGATCGAGCCGTGGACGTTGATCGTGTCGACCCGCGCGCACTCGCGGGCGGGGCGGCGGATGAGCTGCCCGAAGTCGATGACGCAGATCACGTCGGGCGCGAGCCCGCGGAGGGTGACGACGAACTGGGGATCGTTGATGTCCGGGCACTCGAGCGGGTGGAGCCCCGCCTCGCGCGCCGCGACGGCGACGTCCGTCGGGCGCAGCTTGCCGCCGCGTCCGGCCGGTCGGGCCGGCTGGGTGATGACGCCGACCAGCTCGTGCGCCGAGTCGATCAGCGCCTCGAGCGTCGGAACCGCAAAATCACTGCTGCCGCAGAAGCACACTCGCATGGGTCACCGGCGGACATCATTCGCCGCCGACCCCGCCCGGACAAGCGAAAAACCGCCCGCGCGCTGAGTCGCGCCTTCGCTCACCGGACGATCTGCGTCTCCGCCCAGATGAACCAGTAGCGATACGGCCGCGGCGTCCAATACCACTGGTAGGGCAGCAGGTTCATGCTGTGGTTGGCCTCGGGGGGAAAGGCGTCCTGGGCCGACTGGACGGACAGGTCGACCGTCAGGATGTTGCCGATCCCCAGGTGCGGCGAATCCGTGGGCGCGCGAATCCCCCCCCAGGCCGAGTTCCATCCCCGCCCGGGCTCGCTGCTTGTCCTGTCCCGCGCGTCCACGACCAGTACGTGCGCGCCCCACGTCCGGGTCGAATAGGCCCCTGGCGCCGGCGGGTTGGCGTTGGCGTCGCGGACCCAGTCCGTACGGTACTGCTCCAGAGTCGGCGAAAAGTTGCTCTCGGCCGGGCCGCCAAACCAAGTCGTGCCCGGCACGGTGTAGAAGCCCGACTTGCGATCCTTCAGGCGGAGGTCATTGCTTCCGCGCTGGTCGCTGCGTCCGTACCAGCCCAGGGCGTAGTCGATACCCACCCAGCTCTTCGCGCTGGCCTCGTTCAGGTTGTAGATGGACTCGCCATGGTATCGGTGGCCGGGGCAGGAAAACTGGTCCCGCCCGGAGGCGTACTCCCCATACAGCAGGAGCCCGAGCCCCTCCCAACGATAGCTGCTGAACGGATTCTTCAGGATATTCGACTGCATGTTCCCGCCGGGGTCGTAGATGGGAATCCGCCCGTCGTATTCGGCACCGTATTGCGCGATGCCCGCGCCCGTGCTGCGAAGCTGCACGGCGCAGGCGGCAAGCTGCGCGAGCTTCTTGGCTTGAGCCAGCGACGGCACCAGGATCGTCACCAGCAGCGCGATGATGGCGATGACGACGAGGAGCTCGATGAGGGTGAACGCCCGCCGGCGCCCGCCGTCACGGCATCGCCCGCGACAGGTGCAATGCGGCGTCGGATCCGCGCTGTCCGTCCAATGAATCATGTCATGTCCCTTCCCGTGAAATGTATCGGCGGGCCTGCCCGCCTGTATTCACTGTACGCCCCGGAGGGACCTCGGTCAATCCCCGCAGACCGCGTCTTCGACTGATCGAGAGGGGACGGCGCGCCCCACAACGCCGCGGACCATCGGCCGCAGGGCGACGAAGGGGCGGCCCAGCCGCGGCGCGGCGTACGCCGCCTTACCACGGATTGGCGCGGACGGCGACGGCGAGGCGCGCGAGGCTGTCCGGAAGCGCGGCGCGGACGCGGGCGAGTTCGTCGGCGTCGTCGCACAGGCAGAACAGCCCGCTCCCGCTGCCGGTGACGTGGACCGGAACCGGACAGACGCTCGACAATTCGCGCCGCAGCTCGCCCAGGGCGGGGCAGACGACGCACGCCGGGGCGGCCAGGTCGTTGGCAAGATCGGTCCGCCATGCCGACGGTGGAGACGACTCGACACGACGCAGCAGCGCCTCGCGCTCGCCGTCGGCGGGCAGCGCCGCCCCCCCGGCCGGCGATTCGTCCAGCGCCCGGTACACCGCGCCCGTCGGACACGCCAGGTCCGCCAGGAACACCAGCGCCGCGAACGGCCGGATGCGAACCGCGCGGAGCGCCTCGCCGCGTCCGGTCATCCGGGCCGCGGGCGGCCCGAGGAACAGCGGGACGTCGGAGCCCAGCCCGGCTGCGATGGCGGACAGCTCCTCGGGCGGCAGGTGAAGGGCCCACAGGTCGTTCAGCGCCCGCAGGACGGCGGCCGCGTCGGACGACCCGCCGCCGAGCCCCGCGCCGGGGGGGATGCCCTTGGCGAGCGTGATGTCGATGCCCCGGCGCCCCGCCTGCGCGCGGGCGGTGTCCGCCTCGCCGCATCCTCGCTGCGCCAGCGCCCCGGCCGCGCGGAGGGCGAGGTTGCGGGCCGGCGGACCGCAGTCGGCGCCCTCGCAGGTCAGTCGCAGCTCGCCGTCGTCGCGGGCCGACAGGTCGATCTGATCATAGAGCGTGATCTTCGCGACGACCGAATCGAGCGGGTGGAACCCGTCGCGGCGGCGCGGGCCGACGTGCAGGTCCAGGTTGAGCTTCGCGGGCGCCCACGCGCGGAGGCGCCCGCGCCCGAGATTCTCCACGGGCGGTCGGGCGCGCGGCTCGACGGATTGCTTGTCGGCGTTCATGTCAGCCCATGCTCGTCGGCCGGTCGCCGCTCGTCCAGCGCGATATCATCGGTTCGTCGGCGGATGCACAGCCCGGTCGGCGAGGTCATCCGCCCGGATCATGTCTGTTCCCCGAAGGGCACTCCGCCCGCCCGGCAGGAAGACCCCGACATCCCTCGATCGCGGCGTACGTCCTGTCGCGCTCGCCCGCCAGCCCCGGACGGCGCGACCCCCGTCAGAATTGTGAGCGGCGCTACTTCCCGGCCGGGGTGCGGCTCCCGTGCATCGCGGTGCGTTCTTCGACGAACAGCGGAAGCTCCTGCTGCGCCCGATGGGCGTACTCGATCAGGCGCTGCTCGCGGGCCTCCGCCGTGTCGTAGGGATCCTCCGCCGGGTCGCCGAGCTCGCACAGGCGGCTCGGTCGATACGCGCGCGCGGCATACCGTCCATCCGACATGGCGCATCCTCCAACTGGCCGAACTGATCGCGGCCGAACCGCCCTCCCTGGCGATCCTCGGTTCACCAACTGCCTGTCAACTGAAGTGTCGCTGCTGTAAGAACCGCCGGAACGGAAATGCCCTCTTCCCGGCGGGTGCGTCCTACTTGCGCTTGTCGCGACCGGCAGGCACGTTCATGCCGCACTCGGCCGCCAGCTCCATGAACTCGCTCCGCTCGAGATCGCCGAGCTGCTTGCCGCGGGCGTCGAGCTTCTCGTTCATCTTGATGCACTTTTCCTGCATCTGCTCGTGGGTGTCCTGCGAGCCGCCGAGCAGGTGGAAGTTCTCTCCGTTGGTGACGCGGACCTTTCCGTCGTCGCCGTCGAGGCCCAGTCCCAGCACTTTCGCGTCCACCTGCTCACGAACCACGTCGGGCTCCCTCGAACAGACTGCTTTCCTCACGAACCATTGTACGCCGCCGGCCGGAAACGGGCAAGGGCGTCGCCCGCCGCGAAAAACTCCGCGCGTGCCCCAATCTACTTCCCTGTCCGGGCGCGTGCAAGCGAAGTTGCCCCCCTCACGGCAGGAAGGCGGACGGGTCGTCGAGCTTGCGGGGGAGGTACTCGCGGGCGACGAACTCGAGCCCGTGCTTGGCGAGCGCCTGCTGCTCGACGCGGACGCCCATCTCCAGCATCCGGCGGATGGACTTCTGCCAGGTCTTGTAGTGGCGGATAAAGGGGTCGTTCTTCATCGCGTCGTTGGCCCGCTTGCGGTCGACGTCCTTGAGCGGGTGCGTCGGCAGCTCGTACTCCTCGATGTCCTCCGGCGTGACGCCGAGGAACCGCGCCTGCGGGACGCAGAAGAACTCGTTGAGGTGGGCCGCGTTGCCCGAGCCGACCTTCAGCGTCCGGTAGATGTTGAAGTACCCGTACGGGTCGCCGTCGGTGAAGACGTAGACGGGGATGTTCTTCTCGTCGGCCAGGCGGCGGATGAACCGCCGGCACGCCCGGGAGGGCACGCCGCCCATCGACACGAGGATGCAGTTGGTCGTGTCGTAGAAGTCCTCTTCGACGAGACGCTCGAACATGCCCTTGGTCTCGACAGCGAGGATGAACTTCGCCTTCGTCCTGAAGCCGAGCTCCTCGACGACCGTCGGCACGCTGTACGCCCCGCTGCCGAACTGCGTGCAGTCGATCTCGATCCGCCGCCCGGTCCGCCGGTCGCGGTCGATGACGACCAACTCGCCGGCGACCTCGCCTCCGTGCTCGTCGGCGCGGA
>CAZADC010000197.1:0-7077 GCA_964483755.1 uncultured Planctomycetaceae bacterium
CGGCGTTACCCTATAATGCAAACTCGTGACCCGCCGCCGACTTTCCGACGTAATACATGTCAGTCGTGCGTATTTCGTCGGATCCTTCGGGAGACTTCAGCGTGACCAAGCGTAGTGCACTGTTCGCGTGGGCGATGCTCATCGCCTCGATTCTCGGCCTGTTCTCCGGCGCCGTCGCCCAGGACGCCGGCGAGCCCGTCGCCACCGCCGTGGACAAAGCCGCCACTGCCCCGGCGCCCATGCGCGTCGACGCCGCCGCCGAAGCGCGCGAGCTGCGCCGGCAGGCCTTCGAAGCGGCCTATTCCGGCGACTTCCGCAAGGGACTCGACGTCCTGCGGAAGGCGGCTGAGACGAGCGACGAGACCCGACCGTCCACGACCCGCGCCATCGAGCTGCTGGCGGCGAAACTCGACGAGTGGAAGACCGACGCCCGGCAGCGCGAGCAGGAGTACGAGCGCGCCGTCCAGCGCGTCCGTCACAGTCTGCTCGCCGACGACTACCTCACCGCCCACGACGACCCGGAGCTGCAGACGAAGCTGCGGGATCTCGTGGCGGAGGTATCCAAGGCCGTCAATCGCACCCCCAAGGCGGAGGAGCTGGACGACGCCGACGCCGAGGCCGCCGCGGAGCTGAAGACCCGGGCGATGGAGACGCTCGCCGATGCGGCCGACCCGCTCGACAAGGCGGCCGCGCTCCTCGAAGGCGACGGCGACTACGTCCGGACCTTCCGCGAGGCGACCGAGGCGCTCGAACAGGCGATCAACCGCCGTCGGGCCGTCTGGGAAGACGCCGAGGTCGAGACGTTCGAGCATCGCTCCGCCGCGGTCCGGAAGCTTCGCTCGGCCGAGGAGAGCGTCGCCGACGCGAGCGACGACCTGGAGGTGCTGATCGCCGAGCGCCCGTGGTCGGTCGGGCTCGCCCAGGCGAGGCTCGCCAAGGACATCGCGCCGGAGGACGTGGCCGTCGCCGCGCAGGAGTGGTACGAGCGGGTCGTCGCACGCGGCGCCGAGATGGGGCGCGAGTCGGTCAAGGCGGCCGAGTGGCACGACGCGCTGCGGGCCTACATCGGGCTCGAGGAGCTCGATCCGGACAACGAGACCTTCGCCGAAGCCCTGAAGACCACCCGTCGCCACGTCCGTGTGCTGCGGCTGTACGGGCCGCCCGAGGATTGGCAGCCTGCGAACGGCGCGGAGGACGACGATGGCGACGAGGACGCACCGAAGCCCGCCGAGCGCGACGACTGGCGGGACTTCGTCGCGGGCGTCGACGCCGACATGGTCAAGGCGGCGATTTCGCAGATGGACGAGCTGTACGTGACGGCCGTCGACTATCGCGAGGCGACGCGGGGGGCGCTGGACAGTCTTCGCGTGCTGGTCGAGACGCCCCAGGCGGGGGACAGCTTCCCCACACTGAGCGACGACGGGCTTCGCAAACAGTTCATCGAGTCGATCACGGACACGCTGGACGGCATGGAGCGCCGCGACCGGGTGGACCACCTGGACCTGCAGCTCGCCCTTAACAGCGTGCTCCGCGCCTCGCAGCGGTCGGTCAAGCTGCCCGTGGAGGTCATCTGCGTCGAGTTCATGGACGGGCTGCTCAACGAGATGGACAAGTTCTCCTCGATGATCTGGCCGTACGACGTCGCGGATTTCGAGAAGCAGACGATGGGGCACTTCTACGGCGTCGGCATCCAGATCACCAAGGAGGAAGGCGAGCCGCTCGAGGTCGTCACGCCGCTGGCCGACTCGCCGGGCTTCCGGGCGGGCATCAAGACGGGCGATCAGATCCTCGCCGTCGACGGACGCCGCACCGAGCACCTGAGCATCGACAAGCTCGTGCGGATGATCACCGGTGAGAAGGGCACCAAGGTGGTGCTGACAATCAAGCGCCCCGGGCTCATTGAGCCGATCGAGGTGCCGATCATCCGCGACGAGATCCACATCCGCACCGTCAAGGGCTGGCGGCGCAAGCCCGACGGCGAATGGGACTTCCTGGTCGATCCCGCCAACGGGATCGGCTACATCCGCGTGACACAGTTCACCGACACCACCACACCCGACGTCGCCCGCGTCCTCGAAGACCTGCGCGAGGACGGCGTGCGCTCGGTCGTGCTGGACCTGCGGTTCAACCCCGGCGGGCTGCTCCGCTCGGCGGTGGGGGTCAGCGACGAGTTCGTCCGCCTGGGACGGATCGTCTCGACCCGCGGACGCCGCACCCGCGCCGAGGAAGACGCCACCAGCGGCGGGGAGTTCCTCGATGGCGACGTGGTCGTCCTGATCAACCAGTACAGCGCGTCGGCGGCGGAGATCGTCTCCGGGGCGCTGAAGGACTGGAAGCGCGCCCTGCTGGTCGGCGAGCGAACCTACGGCAAGGGCAGCGTGCAGAACGTCATTCCCCTGCGGCGGCGGCGGGCGCTGCTGCGACTGACCACGGCGTACTACTACCTGCCGTCGGGCCGGCTGATCCACCGGCGCAACGGCGACGAGACCTGGGGCGTGGACCCCGACGTGAAGGTCACCGTAACGCCCAAGCAGATGCGCCGCTGGCTGGCGATCCGGCGGGACACCGACCTGCTGCGGGAAGTGGACCCGGAGCGCCTCGCCGCCGACCTCGAGGCCCAGCTCGACGCCGACGTGCAGCTGTCCCGCGCGCTGGTACTCTTGCGCCTGATGCAGATCCAAGACGAGCTGAACGGCGACACCTCCGGCGCCGCCGAGCCCGCCCAGGCGCTGGTCAAGTAGCAGCCGGGCCGGGAGCAGGGCAAACGCATTCTCCTTGTCGAGCGCGGCGGCCTTGCCAGGCCGCCGCGTGCTCGGGCGTCCGGCGCCGGGGGTATCATGTCGAAGCGTGCAATGGTGTGATGTGACGCGGTGCCCCTGCAAGGACACCGCGCGCAATGTGACCAACGGGCATTGCGTTCGCAGTGCGGGAGACTTCGGGTGGTCGGCGGACCGGCGGGGCGCTACAATTGCCGTACGTCAGCGCGCAGTCCGCATCCGCTCCCTCATTTCTCATCGCACGAAAGGACGGCGAACATGACTCGCCCGGCCTTCACTCGGCAGCGCCTCGTCTGGACGCTCGTGCTCATCGCAGCTTCGATCGCCCTGATGCTGTTTCTGCGGGCGGGAGCGCTGCGAGTCCCGCGCGGCGAGCCCGTCTCGGCCGCCGAGCCGGAAGGGGACCCGCCGTCGCCGCGAATCCAACCTGGCGCGCTGGTCTACCGCGGCGCGTTCCGCCTTCCCGACGGGCCGGAGGAATACGCCTGGGGATGGAGCGGGCAGGGACTCGCGTACCGTCCGGACGGCGACGCGGACGGCGCCGACGACGGATATCCCGGATCGCTGTTCGGCGTCGGGCACGACTGGCGCCAGTGGGTGTCCGAGGTGAGCATTCCCGAGCCGGTCGTCTCGAAGACCAAGAAACTCGCCGAACTCAACACCGCCCGCACGCTTCAGCCGTTCGCGGACATCCGCAACGATCTGTACGACGACCTGGAGCAGGCCCGCGCCGGCCTGGCGTATCTGCCCGCACAGGGTCGGCAGGACTCCGGGAAGCTCTATTTCTGCTGGGGTCCGCACATGCACGAGGCACAGGCCGTGCCGTCGCACGGGTGGTGCGAGACAGACCTCTCGAAGCCCCGCACGGCCGGGCTGTGGAAGGTCGACCGGCTGTGGACCTACCTGACCGTGGACTACATGTTCCCGATTCCCGAGGCGTGGGCGAAGGACCACGCGCGATCGATGCGCCTGGCGACGGGGCGGTTCCGCGACGGCGGGCAGGGCTCGATGGGCCCGGCGCTGTTCGCCATCGCCCCGTGGCGCAGCGGCAACCCGCCCAAGCCCGGCGCCGAGCTGCCGGCCGTCACGCTCCTGCGCTACTCCAGCGCGTACGACGAGAGGCAGCACACGCTCCGCGACTACCACCACTCCGACGAATGGTCCGGCGGCGCCTGGCTGACGGCGGGAGACCGCTCGGCCGTCGCTTTCGTCGGCACCAAGGGACGCGGCAAGTGCTGGTACGGGTTCGCCAACGGCGTGGTCTGGCCGGACGAACCCCCGTACCCGGAGGTGCCGCCCGCGCCCAACGACCAGCGCGGCTGGTGGTCGGGCGAGTTCGAGGGGCTGATGCTCTTCTACGACACGTCGGACCTGGCGGCCGTGGCGGCAGGGGAGATGGAGCCGTGGCGACCCCAGCCGTTCGCGACGATGGAGGTCGACGACGTCCTGTACGGGATCAAGTCGACCCAGCAGCTTCGCCACGTCGGGGCGTGCGCGTTCGACCCGGCGCGCCGGATGCTGTACGTCATCGAGTTCCGCGGCGACGGGGACAAGTCGCTGGTGCACGTCTGGCACGTGCGATAGGCGCCGCCCGCGGGCTTGCAGCCGGGCGGGAATCCCGTAGGATGCGGGCACACCTTGTTCCCGAAGGGGACCGACGATGGCAGAGTCGGACCGCCTGCGCCACATCCAGACGGTGTGCCTTCTGATCCTGACGGTGATCGCGTCGGGCGCGGCGCTGCACTGGCTGCGTCCGGTGGTCGTGCCGTTCGTTCTGGCGCTGTTCTTCGCGATCGCGCTGACGCCCATTGTCGAGGTCGCGATGCGCCGTTGCCGCCTGCCGCGCCCCGCGGCCGTGGTCGCGACGCTCCTTCTTGGGTTGGTGGTTCTCGGGGGGCTGGGGTTCCTGGTCTCTCACTCGCTGTCCGAGCTGGCGCGCAACGCCGACGCGTACGGCGAGCGCCTGGAGGACCTGCTGTCCGGCGCGGTTCGCGCGTTGGGGCTCGAGCGATTCGGCGTGAACCCGGACGCGGTTACCGAGTCGATCGAGGTACCGGCCGGCAGCGTACAGTCGCTGCTGATCGGGACGACCGGCGCGGTGGCGAAGCTGCTGTCGGACGGCGTGATGGTGCTCATCTTCCTGTGCTTCCTCCTGTTCGGCGGGGCGATGGCGCTGCGCCATGACGACGGCGGGCCCGTCGCCGACGCCGTCCGCAAGACGCGGCAGTACGTGATCGTCAAGGCGATCCTGTCGGCCTGCACGGGTGTGCTGGTCGGGCTGATCCTCTGGCTGCTCGACGTGCCGATGGCGATGGCGTTCGGGCTGCTGGCGTTCCTGCTGAACTTCATCCCCAGCGTCGGCTCGATCCTCGCCACGCTCCTGCCGCTGCCGATGATCCTGCTCACGCCGGAGGTCTCGACCGTGGAGGCAATCTTCGCTATCGCGCTTCCGGGGGCCGTTCAGATGGTGATCGGCAACGTCATCGAGCCGCGGATTATGGGCCGGAGCTTCGACCTGCACCCCATCGCGATCCTGATGGCGTTGATCTTCTTCGGAATGCTCTGGGGGATCGTGGGGATGTTCCTCGCCACGCCCCTGACGGCCGTCACGAAGGTGCTCCTGGAGCGCAGCGAGATGACCGCTCCCGTCGCCCGCCTCCTGTCCGGCCGGCAGCACGCCGAGACGCCGCCCCCCACGGCCGGGCAATAGCCGCAGTGGGGCGTACTTTGCAGGGGGAGCGCGGCGCCAGGGCGGCCGGCCACTGGAACTTTCCTGACATGATCGAAGTCTGCTAGGGTGCGTGGTTTGCCGCGCATGAGGGGACTCCACGCCCGGTGGCATGCTTCCCTTGGAAAGCATGTTCCAATGATGATGTCACGGGCGCGCGACGGGGCGTTCTCCGCCGCGTGGCGACTGGCAGGATGTGTGGCTTGCCGCGCACCGAGCCGCGCTCACATGTGCTCCGGGAACGCTTGCGCGTAAAGGCGCCGGTGCTCGGCAAGGGCGTCGGCGCAGTCGGCGTCGCCGGCGAAGTTGCGGGTCTGTCCCGGGTCGGATTCCAGGTCGTAGAGCTGCTCGCGGTGGGCCCCTTCGTCGTACAGTGCGTAGGCGTATCGGCGCGTTTCGACCATCCGACCGAGCTGGCTCTCGACGGGAACCGCGTCTCGCCAGGCGGTCGGTTGCCCCTCCAGCAGGGGGCGAACGCTCGCGCCGCGGAGCCCGTCCGGTGGCTCGACGCCGGCGTAGTCGCACACCGTCGGGAGCAGGTCCAGTCCGTTGGAGACGAGATGCTCGCCGTCGACGCTCCCGGCCGGCCCGACGCCGGGGCCCGATGCGATCAGCGGCACCCCGACGGCCTCGCGGTACAGCGCCGTCTTGTGCTCCAGGCGGTGGGCCGCGTCGTGGTCGCCGTGGTCGCTGGTGAAGATGACCAGTGTGTCTTCGGCCCGCCCGCTGTCGCGCAGGGCGTCGAGGACGCGGGCGATCTGTCCGTCAACCCGTTCGGTCAGGCGGGCGTAGGCGTAGCGGTGCATCCGCCATGTTCGCTCGGTCCAGTTGTCGCGCGCGTTGCGGCGGAACGGGCGCTCGTTCAGAAGCGCCTCGATCGCCGCCGGCTCGTCGGCCTGCGGCTCGTGGTTGTCCGGCAGCGGCGGACAGTGCTCGGCGAAGAACGTCCTCTCATCCACGCCTTCGGGTGCCGTCAGGGCTCGGTCGAGCTCCTCAAGCTCCGTCGACGCCCGCTGCATCAGCCCGCGTTCCTGCGGAGTGGCTGCGTGCTCGCGGATCGCCATGTAGCAGATGTCGTGCGGGTTGACGAACGAGGCGACGAGCAGAAACGGGCGGTCGTGCGGCGCGCGGAGGAAGTCGGCGCAGTCGGCCGCCAGGTCGTCGCGATCGTCGCGCGTCAGGCGCTCGAAGCCCATATCTTCGACGTTCATCCGCGGCACGTGGACCTTCCCGCCGTAGACCGCCCGATAGCCCGCAGCACCGACCAGATGTCCCATCCACTGGTCTCGTATGCGCTCCATGACGCCCTCGTCCACGTCGTTCGTGTTCTCCCTCACGCCGATCTCGCTCGGCAGCCGTCCGCTGAATAGCGAGAACCGCGACGGGGCGCACACGGGGTTGCTGCAGACGGCGCGCGAGAACCGCACCCCTCCGCCGGCCAGGGAATCCATCGCCGGCGTTCGCAGCCACGGGTTGCCGGCGCAGCTCATCATGCTCGCGCCCTGCTGGTCGGTGATGATGATCAGGATGTTGGGGCGAGTCACAGGATCTCCCTGCTCGGCGTTCGCTTCG
>CAZADC010000198.1:0-7048 GCA_964483755.1 uncultured Planctomycetaceae bacterium
GCGTGTCCGTATCAGTATGGGAGCAATTAGGAGATGCAAAAAACTATGTAGACCGGTGGCGTCACGGACTGTTCTACGCCTTCGACTACGACCAGATGAAGTCGCTCGATGCCGAGCTGTACGTCGCGGTGGTGGACAACATCGACCGCGTGCATCATCGGCTCATGCGCGACGGGCACGCGGACCACACGCTCAAGGACCTGATGGTCTGGCGCGAGGAGGAGATTCTCGCCACCGAGCTGCTCGCGCAGATTGTCCGCGGGCACGGCCGGTTTTACATCTGCGCCCGCGGGAACGATGACATGGCCGCCGAGACGCTCGCCAGGCTGATCTTCGAGCCGCGCCTGCGCAAGGCGTACCTGAGCTTTCCGATGACGCACGTGAGCGGCTCGCCCGAGACGCTGCGGGAGATCGACGCGTTCCGGGCGCAGATGAAGCACCACTTCGTGTGCTTCGATCCCGGCGACGTGGAGGAGAAGTACCTCTCGCCGCTGGCGTTCGAGGCCGCCGAGGCCGGGCGGCGGATGGTAACCGTCGGCCCGCCGGGCGAGAAGACGACGATCGAGACGTCGCAGATTCTGGACATCGTGGCCGACATCGACGGACAGATCTATGCGCGCGATTTCAAGCTGATCGACCAGTCGGACATGATCATCTCGCTGATCCCGGAGCTGGCGAACGGCCAGCCCGGCCTGTCCAGCGGGGTCGAACGCGAGCTGCAGCACGCGCACGAGGCGACGCGCGACGTGTTCGTCATCTGGAAGCCTCGGCGCGACCCGTCGCCGTTCGTAACCGAGACGGCGACCGAGGTGTTCGCCTCGGCCGACGAGGCGCTGGACTACTTCAACGACAGGGGCTATGTCCCCAGTCGGCCCGGCGGCTCCCTCTTCGACTGATCACGACGCCTGCGTCTCCTCCAGTTCTCGTCGCAGCTCGGCCGTCCGCTCGCGAAGCGCGGGGCTGACGGTCACGCGATAGGGCGGGTCCGCCCGGTCCAGGGCGTGGAGCCGCTCGGGAAGTGCGCGGCGCTGGGCGGCGAACCGCCCGCGGGCGTCGTGCACGTTCTCGCGCCCGGCCAGGTCGGCCTCCTGGAAGGCGGGATACGCGTCGCGGTTCCGCTCCTGTCCCTTGGGCTCGATCCACGCGTCTCCCGGCAGTTTCAGGTTCGGGTGGAACTCCGCGCCGCGCGTACCGCGCACGCAGTGTGGCGGCCAGGGCCCGCCGCGCGACGCGAAGCTCACGTGGTCCTGCGGGTGCAGGTCGCCGGTGGCCAGGACGATGGCGCCGGCCCGCTCCGCCTCCGCGATGCACTCGTTGAGCGGCTCGACGACCGCGTCCCCGTCCGGGACGTCCAGCGCACCGCCCGGACAGAAGTCGTTCTGCACATCGACGACGATCAGAGCGTCGCCGGGTTTGATGTCTGTGCACGTCATGATGGTGCCTCCAGCGGCCGCCTGACCGGGCACTGTGACGTCCGGCAGCGGCCGATTACGTGTCGTCTCTCTACGTCATTCTAGGGACATGGCTTGAACGGCTGCGGTTTGCCGCCGCGCTATGATAAGTGGAGACCGCGCCGAGCGGCGGTGCCGACGGCCGCGACGGATTGGCGGCGACCCCGACATCCTCACCGGACGAAGCGACAATGTCCGACTCGTTCATTCTGCATGAAGACGCGACGCCCGATCCGGCAGCAAGGCCGCGAAAGGTGGCCGTCACCGGTGCGGCCGGGCGCATCGGATCGTACTTCGCCGAACAATCCGGCGACCGCTATGAGCTGACGCTGCTCGTTCACCCGGACGTTGACGACTCCGACGTGCGGGCGCACGGGCGCGTGCAACGCGCGGACCTGACGGACCTCGACCGGCTGAAGGAGCTGTTCGGCGGGCAGGACACGGTGGTTCACCTGGCGGCCGAGGCGTTGCCGAGCACGACCTGGGAGCCGCTGCTGCGAAACAACATTGCCGGCGCGTACAACGCCTTCGTCGCCGCGGCGGCCGCGGGATGCCGACGGGTGGTGTTCGCCAGCTCGATTCACGCGGTTTCCGGCTACTCGCCGGATCGCCAGGTGCAGGCGGACGACCCGGTGAGTCCGGGCGACCTCTACGGCGTGAGCAAGTGCTTCGGCGAGGCGATGGAGCGGTTCATGGCGACCCAGCACGGGCTGTCGGTGATCTGCATCCGGATCGGCGCCTTTCAGCCCCGCGAGCGGGCGGAAAGCGCGGAGAACGTGAACCTCATGAGCACGTTCATCTCGCGGCGCGATCTGAACCGGCTGATCGAGCTGTGCATCGACGACGAGCGTCTCCGCTTCGCGATCTTCCACGGGCTGTCGGACAACCGATTCAATCGCATGAACATTGTCGAGGCGCGGGAGCTGCTCGGCTACGACCCGCAGGACGATTTCACCGAGCTGAACCGCGCGCTGGCCGATCTGGACCTGCGCGGACGGGTGCGTCCGCACAGCGACCGGGAGGGCGCCGAGACGGGCATCCGCGAGGAGCTTTGAGACATGAGCCCGCAACGGGCAACCTTCCGCGTCGGTACTTCCGGCTGGCAGTACGACCACTGGGAGGAGGTCTTCTACCCGCCGGAGCTGAAGAAGTCCGAGTGGTTCGCATACTACGCGGAACACTTCGACACGGTCGAGGTGAACAACACGTTCTACCACCTGCCCGATCCCGAGACCTTCGACGCCTGGCGCGAGCAGGCGCCGCCCGGCTTCCGCTACACGCTCAAATTCAGCCGCTACGGCTCGCACCTCAAGAAGCTCAAGGATCCCCAGGCCAGCATCGGCGCGTTCCTGGAATGCGCTGAGCGCCTGCGGGCGCATCTCGGCATGATCCTGGTCCAGCTGCCGCCGAACTGGCGGGCGGACGTCGAGCGTCTCGACGCGTTCCTGTCGGCGGCGCCGAAACGCATACGCTGGGCGGTCGAGTTCCGCGAGGCGAGCTGGCTGTGCGAGGAGGTGTTCGACGTCCTTCGGTCCCACTCGGCCGCGCTGTGCGTGCACGACATGCTCCCGGACCACCCCCGCGAGGTGACGACCGACCGGGTCTACCTGCGGTTCCACGGTCCGGGACCGTGGGGCGGCTACACGGACCAGGCGCTGTCCGCCGCGGCGCGGCGGATCGAGAAGCACCTCGACGCCGGCCGGGACGTCTACGCCTACTTCAACAACGACGCGCACGGATACGCCGTCCGCAACGCGACCGACCTGCGGCGCTACGTCCAAGAGGACGAATGATCGAGAGGCGTCCGGCGCTTCGGGCTCGGCGGGGGGGACGCGCCAGGTGGCCGCCTCGGAAAAATCCCCGCTGCCTGATTTCGTGCGCATAAAGTTGCAGAGACGCAAGTTCTGCACGGGCGGCCGTGCCCGGCCCGGCCTTTCGCACGTTTCAGCCGCCCCTCGAATCCGAAAGGAGCATGAGATGCTCAACGCGATCAAGCGCTACCGTTCCCTCCTGCTGGCCGTCGGGCTGCCCGCGCTGACGTTGCTGGCGATCCTGGCCGTGCGGAAGGGGCTCGGCGAGGACCAGACCTACATGCCGGTCGTGACGGACAAGAGCTTCGAGGAGGTCATGGCGGCCGACAAGGAGATGAAGCCGGAGCTGATGGAGCGTCAGCAGGAGCTCCTGGAGCGGCGCTACGACCTGTCGGACAATCCGTCGGACGTGATGATGTCCGCCGGCCGAAAGCCGTTGCAGAAGGGCGTTCGCGTCAAGCTCCACGGCGACGTGACGTGGGACGAGCTGGCGAAGATGACGCCCGAGGAGATCAAGGAGCGGGACCTGTTTCCGATGGGCTTCCGCCCGCTGCCGCACCCGGACCACCCCACGGGCGGGCAGGTGTTTCCGGAGGACCAGATCGACGCGATGGCTCGCCTGGAGAAGCGCGACCTGGAGCGCTTCGACGTGGACTTTGACCTCCCGGATCACCTGACGCCGGAGTTTCCGCCGCCGATCTTCCTGACCACCCGGCCGGACCTGGGCGACGTTTCGCAGGGCGAGGTCCTGAGCATCAAGAACTACTACGAGATATTCCACGGCATCCTCACGCCGGTGCAGATGGAGGGGATGCGCCTCCTCCTGACGCCGTTCCCGCAGCAGCAGTTCAACCAGACCCGGGACCGCAAGGTCGCCGAGCCGTCATTGGGCGTGACGTGCCTGGACTGCCACGTCAACGGGCACACCAACGCGGCGTTCCACCTGAACCCCGACACGCGCCCCCAGCGAGCCCGCTTCCGCCTGGACACCGTCTCGCTGCGCGGCATGTACAACCAGCAGATCCACGGGTCAAAGCGTTCGCTGCGGAGCGTCGAGGACTTCACCGAGTTCGAGCAGCGGACGGCGTACTTCGACGGCGATCACGTCATCGCGGCCAAGAAGGGCGTGAACCTGCCGGACCGGGCGTCGCAGGTGGCGATGATGGCGCAGATGCAGAACATGTTCGATTTTCCGCCCGCGCCGAAGCTCGATCCGAGCGGGCGGCTGATCGCCGACAAGTGCACCGAGCAGGAGTTGACGGGCGAGAAGGTGTTCATGGGCAAGGGGCGGTGCGCCGAATGCCACATCCCCGAGATGTCCTTCATGGACCAGCAGATGCACGACTTCCGCCTGGGGCGGTTCTACGAGGCCGAGGTCATCAGCGACCAGTTCAACATCGCCGACGGGCCGATCAAGACCTTCACCCTCCGCGGGATCAAGGATTCCCCGCCGTACCACCACGACGGACGCCTGCTGACGCTGGAAGACACCGTGGAGTTCTTCAACGTCGTGCTCGGCTTGCGCCTGACGGGCGAGGAGAAACTGGCCCTCGTCGCCTACATGCGCTGCCTGTGAGGCGCTGCGGAGTCCCCGCAGCCGGACGAAGGGCTCCTCTCGCAGGTGACGCGGATTGCCTGCGCCGTGCAACCTGGCGATGCTGGAATCGAATCCACGTAGTAGCATGATCTCCCGGGGGATCATGGCGCCGGACCCGTCGAAACGCCCCGGTCGATAGCAATCTGCACTTGCACATTCGTCCTTAAGGAACCACGGCGGAGCTTCTGTCCGTTTCCTACCGTTTTGCCCCGCCCGGGGGGGCTTGGGGACGACTGTGCAGATCCCTCACGTCGATAGATTCTGAACGGCACTGTTCACGCTTTTCCGGCGCGCAAATCAAGTGGGCCCCCTGCGCGGACGATACCACCCAGGGCCGGACAGCCCGCACAGTCCGGCGAGGCGGCACAATCGGCCGACACGTCAGGAAACGAAACGCAGGGAAGACGCCATGGTCACGATCACGGACGACTGGGTCGAGTTCAGCTTCTACCGCCCGCAGGCGGGGGCGGTGCACGTCGCAGGCGATTTCAACGAGTGGCGCGAGGGTGAGCTGGCGATGTCCGACAACGGCGACGGATACTGGACCGCGCGGCTTCGGCTGCCGGCGGGCGAGTTCCGCTTCCGCTACTGCGCCGACGGCGAGTGGTTCACCGACTACGCCGCTTTCGGGCTGGAGCCCGGCCGCTTCGGTCTGGACAGCGTCGTGCGGGTGCCCGCGCGGACGGTTCCGATGGCCGCTCCGGCGCCGACGCCCGCGCCAGCCGCGGCGGCTGCGTAGCGACGGCGACAACACGGGAGTGGAGGGCGGACCGACCGGCGGTCGATTCCCGGTCGGTCCCGTCATGCGCCGAGCGGGGCAACCGGGGCGCCCGGCGACGGCGATTTCGAGTTTCACGCGAACCGGCGGTCGGACATAATCTTCGCGTGAACGATCAGGCACATCGCGAGCGCGAGGGGTTCTTCGGCGCGGCGAAGGTCATCGCCGGCCTGACGGTCGGCTCCCGCATCCTCGGCATGCTGCGGGACATGGCGCTGACGAGTCTCGGCGCGTCCCGGGCGACCAGCGCGTTCGTGCTGGCGATGCGGATTCCCAACCTGTTCCGCCGCCTGTTCGGCGAGGGGGCCCTGTCGGCGGCGTTCGTGCCGGTCTTCACCGAGACCTCCGAGGGCGACGGCCCGGCTTCCGCCCGCCGCCTCTTCGCCAACGCGCTCGGGCTCCTGGCGGCCTTCCTCGTCGCGCTGATGGTGCTGATCCAGGTCGGGCTTTGGGTGTGGATCGCCGTCGCCCCCGGCGCGTGGGACCGCCGCCTGCTCGTGCACCTGACGTCGATCATGCTGCCGTTCATGGTCACCGTCTGCCTGCTGGCGCTCGGCTCGGCCGCCCTGAACTGCCGGGGACACTTCGCCTACCCCGCCTTCGCGCCGATCCTGCTGAACGTGTTCATCATCGCGGCGGCGTGGGGCGTCGCGCCGACGCTCGCCGCCGGGGACGTGGTCGCCCAGCTCTACGTGATCGCCCCGAGCTTCACCGTCGCGGGAATCGTCCAGCTTGCGGGGGTGCTCTGGCTTCTGCGGGCCGCGGGAATGAGCGTGATCCCGCGGCTTCGTCCCGTCCACGCGGGCATCCGCCCGATGCTGCGCCTGATGGCGCCGATGCTGCTCGGGCTGGGCTTCCTGCAGTTCGCCGAGCTGCTCAACGACGTGGTCGCCTGGCTGCTCGCCGCCACCGAGACGCACCGCTCTTTCAGTCTGTTCGGCGCCGAGGTCGCCCGTCCGCTCGAGCCCGGCGTGCTCATGCGCGTCTACGCCGCCCAGCGTCTCTACCAGTTCCCCATGGGCGTGCTGGCGATCAGTCTCGCCGTGGCGGTCTTCCCGCTGCTCAGCCGCTACGCCTCCCGCGGCGAGATGGGCGAGCTTCGCGGCAGCCTGAACCGCGCGCTCCGCCTGACGCTCATGGAAGGCCTGGCCGCGGGCGTCGGCCTGTTCGCCCTCGCCGGGCCGATCACCCGGCTGATCTTCGCCCACCGCAATTTCACCGAGGCCGACGCGGCCGCGTCCGCCTCCATCCTCCGTCTCTACGTGCTGGGCATGTGGGCCTACAGCCAGCGCGTGCGTCCGGCGATGCAGCAGGCACGCCAAAAACTTGCCCGACTGAATGAGGCGCTCCAGGAGAGCATCGCCGGGATACTGGTGGTCAAGCTTTTCGGACGAGAAGCCTTCCAACAGTC
>CAZADC010000199.1:0-6941 GCA_964483755.1 uncultured Planctomycetaceae bacterium
CTACGGCAGCGAGGCGTTCGCCGAGCGGGCGGTCGAACTGGTGAATCTCGCGTTCGGGCCGGACAGCGTTGAGGCGATCAAGGACGACGATCCGCTGGTGACCGGCGCTTTCGCCGGCGGAATGGGGGCCGACCTGCGATCGAGTCGGTTCACGAGCATCGTGACCGCCGCACGCCCGCAACTGCGGACGCCGCCGCTGTGGGGCGTCAGGGCGGACGGGCGCTGGGGCGTGGTCATCAGCCGCTACGGACTGTCCTGCACGTTGACCGGCTCGCCGACGTACGGCGTCGCCGCCCTGGCGGAAGCGGACGCCCGCCGCCTGGTCGCCAACGTCGTGCTGCAGGCGCTGTCGCGCGAGTGACGGGAAAGGAAACCGCAATGGACATCGCCGTCGCCAGCGACCACGCGGGCTTCGCCTACAAGCAGAGGATCGTTCGTCACCTCGCCGAAGCCGGCCACCAGGTCCGGGATTTCGGGCCCGACGACGAGCGGTCGGTGGACTACCCCCGATTCATCCGTCCCGCCGCGCAGGCCGTGGCGGACGGCGAGTGCGCGAGGGGGATCGTCCTGGGCGGATCGGGCAACGGGGAGGCGATGGTCGCCAACCGCATCCGCGGCGTGCGATGCTCGCTGTGCTGGGACCTGCGCTCGGCGCGCCTGGCGCGCGCCCACAACGACGCCAACGTCCTGTCGCTCGGCCAGCGGATGATCTCGATCGAGGCGGCGCTGGAGATCGTGGACCTCTGGTTGGCGACGCCGTTCGACGCCGGCCGGCACGAGCGCCGCGTCCGCATGATCGACGAAGCGTAGCTCCTGCCGGTTGCGTCGGGCTCAAGTCGTGCGAGGCGTCCTTCCCGGGACACCGTGACGTCACAGGCCCTGGCACACGGCGGCCTGGGACGGCACGCCGCGCTGCCATTCCGCCCTGTTGCTGCTCCCCCGTCGCGCTGAGCGAGTGCACGCCCCGGTCGGCGGCTCAGCCGGCGACGGTTTCGGCGCCAGCGGGCTCGGCGGCCGCCTGCGCGTGCCCGGGGTCGGGCTGTCCTAGGGCCGGACGGGCCTCCTCGAGCAGCGGCAGATGAATCACGTCCGCCAGCGCCCGCACACAGTCCGGATCGTATCCCGACGGCGTGCAGCGCTGCAGCTCGCGCATCGCCGCCAGGGGCGACATCGCCGCGCGATGGGGGCGGTCGTGCGTCATGGCGTCGTAGGCGTCGGCGACGGCGAGGATGCGCGCCTCCAGCGGGATCTTCCGGCCTGACGCGCCCGACGGATAGCCCGTTCCGTTCATCCGCTCATGATGATGGCGGATCGCCCCGAGCACCGGATCGAGCATCCGAAGCGGACGCAGCACCTCGTGGGAGATGCTCGCGTGCTTCTTGACCTCTCGAAACTCGCTGACGCCCCATCGCAGCGGCCTGTTGAGGATGCTCTCGGGCACGGCGATCAGCCCGATGTCGTGCAGCTCGCCGGCGAGCTTCATCATCCGGCAGGTGGGCTCGGGCAGTTCCATCCGGCGGGCGAGCTGCTCGGCGAGTCGGCCGATGCGACGGCTGCGCCCGTCGGTGTAGGGTTCCCTCGCCTCAACGAACCGGATGATCCGCCGGAGCACGTCCACGTAATGCTCCTCCGCCTGCGCCGACGCCTCCCGCAGCATCGCCGACCGCCGGCGGAGCGCCAGCACCGCCCGGTGGACCTGGATCGCCAGCAGCGCGCCGATCAGCAAAAGCACGATCGCCAGCATCAGGCTCACGGCGTGCCAGCCTTTGACCGCCATGGCGAGGGCCACCACCCCCATGGCCGCCAGGAACACGCACACCGGTCTCATCACGTGAAATGTTTCCCTCCAGGTCGCCTTCTCAGCGCCCACGCTCCACCTCCGCGAAAAACGCACCGTGTTGACCCTCGCCTGAAAACCTACGATTCGCCCGGCGCGCCTGCACACCCAACCACGGTTTTTGCGGGTTCCCGCCTCGTCGCTGCATGTCATCCGCTGACTTGATATCCGCTGATCCCCGCGGCTACGCTGGTGTGAAAGGGACATCGACCATGGCGGCAGGCACCGAATCCGGACTCGCGCAGGCCGTTCACGACTTCGTGCTGGACGACTTCACCCCGCATTTCGACGAGCTCGCCGACCGGTTCGACTCCAATCCGCTCTGGCGGAAGATGCGGGAGCTCGGCAGCGAGCTCTGGCTGGACACCGGCAGCATCGACGACGTGTCTGCACTGTGGACGCGCGAGTTCACCGCCCTGACCACGAACAACACGCTGCTGAACAAGGAGGTACAGAGCGGGCAGTATGACGACCTGGTCGTCAGGGCGGCCGAGCTGCTCTCGCCGTTCGATCTGTCCCCCCAGGAGGAGATCCTGGAGATCGCCTTCATCCTGAACGCACGCCACGCGCTGCGCCTGGTGGAGCAGTTCGACGCGTACGTCAGCGTCGAGGAGCACACCGACCTGGCGCACGACATCGACGCAGCCGTCGCTACCGCGCGCCGCTACCACGCGATCTGCCCGGAGCGGTTCTACGTGAAGATTCCCTTCACGGCCGAGGGTCTGATCGCGACCCGCCGCGCCCGCGACGCGGGTGTGCCGGTGAACCACACGCTGGGCTTCTCCGCACGGCAGAACTGCCTGATCACCCACTGTGCCCGCCCGAACTTCGTCAACGTCTTCCTCGGGCGGCTCAACAGCTTCGTCGTCGACAACGGGCTGGGCGACGGGGCGCACGTCGGAGAGAAGGCGACGCTCGCCAGCCAGCGTGCGGTCCGGAAGGTGCGCGACGAATTCGGCGTGGACGTCCGGCAGATCGCGGCCAGCATGCGGAACGGACAGCAGGTGATCGACCTCGCCGGCGTCGACGTGCTGACGATGCCGCCGAAAGTCGCCCGGGACTTCCTGGAGATGTCCCCCGACCCGGCCGACCTGACCGACCGGACGGGCGAGGACTACGAGATCACGCTGGCCGAGGGCGTCGACCCGCACGCGATCCGGATCGACACGCTCTGGGACGTCAAGGATCGATGCCTGAAGGCGATCAACGAGTTGAACGAGCGGGACCCGGCTGACTGCGCGCCGGGCGATCTGGAGACCCATCTGACGAAGGCCGGGTGCGGCGACCTGCTTTTCCCGTGGACCGAGCGGCAGCGGAGCATCTCGCGGGATGAGGGGAAGATCCCGCGGATCGAGCATTGGCGGGAGGGGCTCGGCGGGCGGCACATCGGCCTCGACACGCTGATGAACCTCGCCGGGCTCAACAGCTTCATTTCCGATCAGGCCGAGATGGACGAGAAGGTCCGCGGGCTCATGGCGAAGCAGTCCTGATCCCCCCTTCGACCGAAGCGGCGGGCTTCGCGTCTGCACGGACGAACGTCTCTCCTTCTCGACGCGCAAAATCACCCGATTCCAGGCCCTTCCCCACCCCCTGAGTGCGCAATAGTCCCCGCCTGCCGGAGGCTTCGCGGAACCATGCATAAATATCTGCCGTCTCAACTCCATTTTCAGAAGCAGTTTACGATCGATGTGCCTCTTGCCGGGATCTAGTTGTGCGGTGCGGCACGGACGGTGCATCAAGGAGGGGTGAGGGAGTGACTGAGGAGCGGGCGGGCACCGCTCGCTCGCCGACGGAGGGTCGGGCGCCGGCCTGGAGGGGTCGGCAAACGACTCAGGAGCCCCGCGACACGTGCGCGGGGCTCCTGATTTGCGCGGATGATTCCGGGCGCGGCGCGGCCGCGCTCAGCCGAAGTGGCGTGTCTCGCCGGGCGCCAGCGTAGCGGGGGTGTCGTCGACGCGGACGGGCAGATCCTCTTCGCTTCGATTCGACACGCGGGTCCCGTCGCGCGTGATGTCAATCTGGACCCGCCGGCCGCGCCAGACCAGCGGCAGCGCCAGGCGGTCCCACGCCCTCGGCAGGCGCGGGCGGAGCGTCAGCACCTCCGTGTGCATCGCGGAGGTCAGCCCGGCGAAGCCGAACACGGCCACCATCCAGTTGGCGGCCGCGCAGGCGATGTGCACGCCGTCCTGCGCGCCGCCGTGGGCGAAGTCCAGGTCCAGCCCGCTGCTGCGTGACCAGTACCGCCACGCCTCGTCATCCATGCTCAGGCGGCAGGCGACGACGGCGTGGATGCCCGCTGACAGCGACGAATCGTGCGTCGTCAACGGGACGTAGTAATCCCAGGCCGCGCGGACCTCCTCGTCGCTGAACTCGTCGGGCAGCAGCGCCATGAGCATCAGCACGTCCGCCTGCTTGAGCGCCTTCGAGCGGTAGAGGCGCTCCTGCGACACGTTGTTGGCGTACCCGACCGAGCGGTCCGTCCAGAGCTCGTCGAAGCGGGGGTTCGCCTTTCGCGGGAACTCCTCGCTCTGGAGGACGAGCCCGCCGTCGCGGGGAATGGGCAGCGCGGCGGCCGCGGCGCGGAACGCCTCGCATTCGGCGTTCGCCGCGCCGGCCGCGGGCCCCAGCTCGGCCGCAGTGGCGAGCGTCAGGGCGACCATCCGGTTCGTGTAGGCGTTGTTGGACGAGAGCGGGGCGTACTCGTCCGGGCCCATCACCCCCAGCAGGGAGGGGGTCCTCTCGCCGTCGCGGACATCCATGCGGGCCATCCAGTAGCGCGCGGCTTCGAGGATCGTCCCGGCCGCGTGTTCAGGCAGGTACGCGTCGTCGCGTGTCGCCCGGGCGTAGTGGATCAGCGCGTAGACCACGTCGGCGGTTACGTGCACCTCGTGGTCGCGGTACTGCCATCCCGGGCAGCACTCGCGCCCCGCGGCGTCGGATTCCCACGGGAACTTCGCGCCGGGGTAGCCGTAGGAGGCGGCGTTGTCCCGCGCGGTCGGCAGGTTGCGGAGGCGAAAATCGCACAGCGTGCGCGCCCGCGGCGGGTCGGTGTACAGGAAGAACGGCATCATGTACATCTCGGTGTCCCAGAAGAACCGCCCCCAGTAGGCCTCGCCCGCGTAGCCCTTGGCGTCGATCGCGACCCGGTCGTCCCCCGTCACGTGGGAGCGCAGCAGGTGGTAGAGCGACACTCGCATCGCGAGCTGGGCGTCGTCGTCTCCGTCGATTTCGACGTCGCACCCCGCCCACCGCTCGCGCCAGATCGCGGCGTGCTCGGCGTGCAGCTCGTCCCACGTCGCGCCGGCCGTGTCATCCAGCATGTCCTCCGGCCGTTGTGGCGTCTGATCGCGACCGGTCGCGACGGCCGAGCGCTTCTCGATGATCACCGTCTCGTCGGCCGCCAGGTGCACCGTCGCCCGCAGCGTGACGCGGCGCCGGTCCTTTCGGTGTGCGACGTCTTCACACGGGGCGATCAGACGGCTGACGATGCGGACCTCGTCGCCGCCGTCGGTCAGCAGGCGGCACGCGCAGGACGCCCCCTCGGCCGACAGGTCCAGCTCGGTCGTGTGGTCGAACCCGTTGGTCCTCACGTCGGCGTCGATACCGGCGCGGATCTCCACCTCCGTCTCGCGATTGCTGGTGAGCGTCATCCGCTGCACGCACAGTGACGGCCGGGCGGCGCTGACGAATCGTTCGCCGTCTACCCGGACGACCGCGCCGCAGCGCGTATTCCACGTCAGCGACCGCCGCAGCGTGGCGCTCTTCATGTCCAGCACGCGGGCGTAGTCGGATACGTCCGACTGCTCGACGTCCAGCTTCTCGCCCTCGATCCGGGGCGCCAGATGCAGGAACCACGGGAGATTGATCAGCTCGCTGTTGCAGGTCGGGTGCGGGCCGTAGACGCCCGGGACGTACGTTCCCCACTTCAGCTTGACGTCGGGGAACTTCTGGGCGGTGACGTTGCCGGGCATGCGCATCCAGTCGGTGTTCTGGGGCGCGCCGGCGACGTGCTCGCCCAGCGACCCGCGGAGGTGCAGGTACCCGCTGCCGAGCGTGAACAGGCCTTCGTAGGCGCGGGAGGTTTTCGGATCGAACGACGTTTCGGTGACGGACCACATGTCGGCCATCTGATCTCTCCAGGGCGTCGCGTCAACTTGAGCCCTTCGCAGCGCCGGGAGTCAAGCGACGTCGGGTGGGTCTTCTGCGGCAGCGTGGCGGCCCGTTTGTGCTGAGCACGGCGGGCTTGCCAGCCCGCCGCGTGCCGAAAGCGTCGGGTCCTCGCGACGCCCTCTGAAGGACACCGCGCTTTACCTGTGTGAGCCTGCTCAGTGCCGCGGCTCTCGCTCCTGCGGCGGCGGCTGCTGTTCGGGCGGGGGCGCGGGACGGCTTCGCGTCCGGTCGATCACGGCGGTACGCGCGATCATGTCGCCGAGACGCTGGCGGTAGCGCGTGAGGACCGCGATGATCAGCAGCGGAATCCACATCGGGTTCAGCTCGAACGCCTTGAGCAGGTTTCGCAGCACGGCGCCGCGCAGACCGCAGCGTCGGCCTTCGGCGCCGACCGTTCGCAGACGGAGCAGCATCTTGCCGGCCGTCGCGCCGAACCGGTACTCCATCACGATGCAGTAGACGACATACGCGCTGATCGAGATGATCCAGATGTATGCGGTCTCGGGCGCGTTCTGACTCCACTCGACGACAGCGGCGAAGTTGTCCGTCGGCAGGTCGCGGGGCATCAGCACGGCCGTGACGACCATCTGCCACGGCAGCAGGTCGATCAGCCCCGCCGCCAGGCGCTTCCAGATGGGGGCGGGCACGAGGTGGTCCGGCAGCTCGAAGCGCTGCGGCATCGCCCGGGGGCGCAGGATCAGCAGGGCGATCAGCACGGCGATCAGGGCGCCCCAGGTGAAGTTGCTCAGGATCCCCTGCGGATCGCCCTCGACCGGGGGCTCGGTGAAGACGGTGACGTCGCCCTTGGGCGACAGCTGTCCGCTCGGCTCGCACGTGGCGAACCGCAGCGTATCGTCCTCCCGCCAGAGCAGGGCGAGCTTGTCCCCGAGGCGCGTGACGGCGGGCAGCGATCCGGCCGGGAAGGTGGCAGGCA